>CAIQMJ010001309.1 GCA_903872875.1 uncultured Variovorax sp. | reverse complement strand
CCGGGCAGCCGGCCAGAGAAGCTTCGTCGTCAGCGTCGACGGCCGCAGCGAGCGTCTGCATGCCGCCGTCCATGGCGACACGGTCTTCGTGCAGCTCAGGGGCCGGTCGTGGCGCGTGGACCGCGTGGACGCCACGCGTGCGAGCGGCGCGGCATCGGCCGCCACGGCCGGCGCGTCGCTCGCGCCGATGCCGGGCGTGGTCGTGTCGCTGCATGCCGCGCCCGGCCAGTCGGTTCGCCGGGGCGACCCGTTGCTGGTCATCGAAAGCATGAAACTGCAGATGACCATCGATGCCACGGCCGACGGCGTCGTCGTTGAGTTGCCCTTCGCGGCCGGCCAGACCTTCCAGCGCGGCGCCGTGCTGGTGCGCATCGAATCGCAGGAGGCCGCCGCATGAGCCGCATCCAGAGCCAGATCGACACCGGCAGTGCGAGCTACCGGCAGAACCATGCCGCCATGACGCAGCGCGTCGAGGCGCTCAGGGCGCAGGTGCGCAAGACCCGCTTCGAGCGGCCCGCGCGCGACCTCGAGCGCCTGCACCGCCAGAAGAAGCTCACGGTGCGCGAGCGGCTCGACCTGCTGCTCGACCCCGGCACGCCGTTCCTCGAGCTCAGCACGCTGGCCGCCAACCGTGCGTACGACGGCGAGGTGCACGGCGCCGGCCAGGTGTCGGGCATCGGGATCATCCAGGGGCGCGAAGTGATGATCCACGCCGACGATCCGAGCATCAAGGGCGGCGCCTGGTATCCGCTGTCGGTCAAGAAGATCGTGCGGACGCTGGACATCGCGATCGAGAACAGGCTGCCGGTGATCCACCTCTGCGACAGCGCGGGCGGTTTCCTGCCGTTGCAGTCCGCGCTGTTCCCCGACCGCCAGGCGGCCGGGCGGATCTTCCGCAACCAGTGCACCCTGTCGAAGATGGGCGTGCCGCAGATCGCGGTGGTGCTGGGCCACTGCACCGCGGGCGGCGCCTACATCCCCGCGCTGTGCGACTACAGCGTGATCGTGCGCGGCAACGGCGGCGTCTTCCTGGGCGGGCCGCCGCTCGTGAAGGCGGCCACCGGCGAGGTCGTCACGGCCGAGGCGCTGGGCGGTGCGGACATGCACACCACCGTGTCGGGCACCTGCGACTACGCTGCGGACGACGAGCCGCACGCCATGGCGATCGCGCGCGACATCCTGGCGCAGACCACGCCGATCGAGAAACAGCGCATCGACCGCGTGGAAGCGGAGCCGCCCTACTACGACCCGGCCGAGCTGTATGGCATCGTCCCGACCGACTGGAAGACCGGCTTCGACATGCGCGAGGTGATCGCGCGCGTGGTCGACGGCAGCAAGTTCCACGAATACCAGCCGGGCTACGGCACCACGATGATCTGCGGCTACGCGCGCATCTGGGGCTGCAAGGTCGGCATCCTGGCCAACAACGGGGTGCTGTTCAACGACAGCTCGCTCAAGGCCGCGCACTTCATGCGGCTGTGCGACCGCGACCGCACGCCGCTGGTCTTCCTGCAGAACATCACGGGCTACATGGTCGGGCGCGAGTACGAGGAGCGCGGCATCACCAAGGACGGCGCCAAGATGATCATGACGCAGGTCGGCTGCACGGTGCCCAAGTTCACGGTGATCGTCGGCGGCTCGTTCGGCGCCGGCAACTACGGCATGTGCGGGCGCGCGTTCGACGGCCGCTTTCTCTGGATGTGGCCGCAGTCGCAGATCGCGGTGATGGGCGCCGAGCAGGCGGCCAACACGCTGGCCGACGTGAAGGTACGGCAACTGCAGCGCCAGGGCAACGAACTCTCGGCCGAACAGATCGCCGCGATCCGCGACCCGGTGCTGCGCAGCTTCGAGGCCGAGAGCGACGCCTACTACTCCACGTCCGAGCTGTGGGACGACGGGATCCTCGATCCGGTCGACACCCGCAATGCGCTCGGCATGGCCATCGTGGCGTCGCTCAACGCGCCATTCAGCGACGACGCCGGCTACGGGGTACTGCGGCTCTGAGCACGGCGCAGCGCCGACCCACCAGGAGACAACACAATGATCGAGATCGACGAACGGTCCACCATCGGCGAAACCTTCTTCCGTGCCGCCGAGGCCTATGCGGGCCATGCCTTCCTCGCCGTGCCGGCCAACCCGGCGCGCACCTATGCGGCCGCAGGCATGGAGATCGGCTACGGCGCCGCGGCCGGTGTGGTGCGCAGCCTGATGAGCGCCTATGGCGATGCCGGCTACGGTGTCGGCCATCGCATCGGCCTGCTGCTCGAGAACCGGCCCGAGCACCTGCTGCACAAGCTCGCGATGAACGCGCTGGGCGTGTGCTGCGTGCCGCTGAACCACGACCACCGCGCGGGAGAACTGGCCTACGTCATCGACCATGCGCGCATCGATCTGGTCGTGTGCATCGGCAGCCTGGAGCCGCTGCTGCGCGCGGCAATGGCCGAGGCCCGGCACCAGCCGGCGGTCGTGCGTTTCGAGGGCTTCGGCCCGGACCTGCCCGCGGCGCGAGTGCGCGCATCGTCCAACGCGCCCGATGGCCAGACGCCCGCCAGCGTGCTCTATACGTCCGGCACCACCGGCCGGCCCAAGGGCTGCGTACTGTCGCATCGCTACGAGCTGGCGTCCGGCGCCTGGTACGCCACGCGCGACGGGCTCTGCAGCTTCGGCGAAGGGTGTGAGCGGCTCTACAACCCGCTGCCGGTCTTCCACGTCAACGCGTCGATCTTCTCCTTCTTCTGCGTGATGCTGAAGGGCAACTGCCAGGTGCAGACCGACCGGTTCCAGCCATCGCGCTGGTGGACCGAGGTGCGCGAGTCGCGTGCCACGGTGGTCCATTACCTCGGCGTCGTGGTGCCGATGCTGCTGGGTCAGCCGGAGGGCCCGCAGGATCGCGACCACGCCGTGCGCTTCGCGATCGGCGCGGGTGTCGAGCCGCAGCGCCATGCGGCCTTCGAGGCGCGCTTCGGCTTTCCGCTGATCGAGATCTGGGGGATGACGGAGATGGTCCGCGCGATGATCGACAACCATCCGCCACGCCAGGTCGGCACGCGCGCCTTTGGCCGCGCGCAGCCGGGCGTCGAGGTGCGGCTGGTCGACGATGCCGACGTCGAGGTGCCGACCGGCACCGAAGGCGAGATGACCATCCGGCATTCCGCGGCCACGCCGCGCAAGGACTTCTTCAGCGGCTACCTGGACGACGATGCGGCAACCGAGCAGTCCTGGCGCGGCGGCTGGTTCCACACCGGCGACATCGTGACGCGCGACGCGGGCGGCATGCTGCACTTCGTCGATCGGCGCAAGAACATCATCCGCCGCTCCGGCGAGAACATCGCCGCGGCCGAGGTCGAGGCGCTGCTGCAGACGCATCCGCTGGTCGATCAGGTGGCCGTGCTGGCGGTGCCGGACGACATCCGGGAGGAAGAGGTCCTGGCCTGCCTGGTGCTGCGCGCGGGCGCCGTCGGCGGCACGGGACTGGCGGTCGACGTCGATGTGGCGGTGCGCGTGCTGTTCGACTTCTGCAACAGCAAGCTCGCGTACTACAAGGCGCCCGGCTGGGTCTGGGTGACCGACCGCATACCGACCACGGCCACGCAGAAGATCCAGAAGCACCAGATCTTTCCGCAGGGCGTGGACCCGCGCGGACTGCCGGGCATGCGCGACCTGCGCAGCTGGAAGAAACGCGACGCGCCGGCGCGCGCCGCGTCGGCCTGAACCGGCGCAATGCCGGCATGCAACCCACTTCCAACCGGAGACGCCCATGGGCTGGTACTACGAGGACTTCGAACCCGGCCGTGTGGTCGAGACACCGGGCCGCACCATCACCGAGGCCGACATCGGCAACTTCGCCGGCCTGAGCGGGGACTTCAACCCGCTGCACACCGACGAGGTCTTCGCCCGGGAGGCCGGCGTGGGCGGGCGCATCGCGCACGGGCCGATGGTGCTGGGCATGGCCTTCGGGCTGGGCGCGCGCGCCGGCCTGTTCGACGAGACCGTGCTCGGCCTGCTGGGCGTGCAATGGACCTTCGAGGCGCCCGTGCGGCCGGGCGACACGCTGCGCGCATCCATCGTCGTGCTGGAGATGCGCCCGACCCGCAAGCCCGATCGCGGCATCGTCAGCCTGCGCCTGGACGTGCGCAACCAGCAGCGCGTGCAGGTCCAGACCGGCCACTGCCAGATCATGTTCATGCGCCGGCCAGAAGCCGACTGACTGCCGCCTGCCGCCCCTCATCAGAACGACCACGGAGACACCCATGCCATTGCCCCGCCTGTTCCAGAACGCGCTGTCGATCCCTGCGATCGGCGCGCCGATGTTCCTCGTGTCCTTCCCGCCGCTGGTCACCGCGCTGTGCAAGGCCGGCGTGGTCGGGACGTTCCCCCACGTCAACGCACGGCCGGCCGAGCAGCTCGATGTCTGGCTCACCGAGATCGAGCAGGCGCTCGATGCGCACCGGGCGGCGCATCCGGACGCGGCGGTGGCGCCCCACGGCATCAACCTGATCGTGCATCGCACCAACGCGCGGCTCGCGCCGGACCTCGAGGTGGTGGTGGCACACCGCGTGCCCTTCGTCATCACCTGCCTGGGCAACCCGGCGCCGGTGGTCGAGGCCGTGCATGCCTACGGCGGCACGGTGTTCTGCGACGTGACGAGTGCCGACCACGCGCGCAAGTCGGTGAGTGCCGGCGTGGACGGGCTGATCTGCGTGGGCGCCGGTGCCGGCGGCCATGCGTCGAACCAGAGCGCCTTCTCGCTGGTGCGCGAGATCCGCGAGTTCTGGGACGGCTGCCTGGTGCTCGGCGGCGCCATCAACGACGGCTTCCAGGTCCGGGCCGCCGAGATGCTCGGCGCCGACATGGTCTACGTCGGCACGCGTTTCCTGGCCACGCGCGAGTCGCAGGCGCAGGACGACTACAAGCAGATGGTCGTGGATGCGCGGGTCGCGGACCTGGTCTATACCGACCGGCTGTCGGGCGTGCACGCGAACTTCCTGCGGCCGTCTCTCGAGCGCTTCGGCATCGACGTGGCGACGCTGCCGCCGAAGGCACCCGGCTTCAGTTCGCTGAACGACTCCGAGGCCAGGCTCTGGAAGGATCTCTGGAGCGCGGGGCAGGGCGTGGCGACCATCCACGACATTCCGACCGTGGCCGTGCTGGTCGAGCGGATGGCGGCCGAGTACCGGCAGGCTTGCGCGCTGCCGCCCAGCGGCGCGCTGCAGCGTCCGGTCTCCGCTCCGGCTGCGGTCGCTTGCCGATGACCGGCGTCGGCCCTGGCGCGGCGGCGCCCGAAGCCGGTGCGGAAGCGATCGACTTCTGGTTCGACTTCGCATCGCCCTATGCCTATTTCCTGGCCGAGAAGATCGATGCGCTGGCGGCGCGGCATCGGCGCACCGTGCGCTGGCGGCCGGTGCTGCTCTTCGCCGTGCTGCGCGCACTCGATCTCCCGGCGCCCCTGGGCAACAGCATCAAGCGCGACTACATGCGTCGCGACTTCGAGCGGTCGGCGCGGTTCATGGACGTGCCGTTCCAGCTGCCGCCGGGCTTTCCGGTGGCCACGCAGCATGCCGCCCGGGCCTTCTATCTGATCGATCGTGTCGACCGGGCTGCGGCCGTGCGCTTCGCTCAGCGCGTCATGCGCGGCTATTTCCGGGACGCCGCGCCGATCGACCAAGTGGCGCTCATCGCCGGCTGGGCTGCGCAGGAGGCGCCGGCGCTCGGCGACGCGACGGCCATCGAAGCGCTGCTCGCGCTGCAGGAGACGAAGGCGCTGCTGGGCCAGGCGGTGGACGAGGCGATCCGGCGCGAGGTCTTCGGCTCCCCGTTCGTCGAGGTGGATGGCGAGTCGTTCTTTGGCGCCGACCGGTTGCCGCAGATCGAGGCGGCGCTGGCGGGCCGTGTGGTCGGCGTCCGCAGCCCGAGCGAGGCCGTGCCCGGCCAGCAGCCACGCGTCCTGCTGCACAAGGAGGATGCGGTCGCGGTCCTCACCCTGAATCGGCCGGACACCTTCAACACGCTCGACCTGCCGATGCTGCTGGCGATGGAGGAAGCCATCATGGCCGCCGAGTCGGACCCGGACGTGCGTGCCGTCGTGGTGACGGGCGCCGGCGACCGCGTGTTCATGGCGGGCGGCAACATCGACGACCTGTCCCGCCGGCACGGCCTGCAGCATTACGAGGAATTCGCCGAAGTGCTGCAGCGCGTGTTCCGCCGGTTCGAGGCGTGTCGGCACCCGACGATCGCGGCGGTCAATGGCTGGGCGCTGGGCGGCGGCATGGAGTTCATGCTGTGCCTCGACCTGCGGCTGCTGGGCGAACGCGCACGCATCGGTCTGCCTGAAATCAAGCTGGGCCTGTTCCCCGGCGGCGGGGGATCGCAACGGCTGCTGCGCCAGCTGCCGCTGTGCCAGGCCAAGATGCTCATGTTCTGCGGCGATGCGATCGATGCGGCCGAGGCCCT
>CAIQMJ010001308.1 GCA_903872875.1 uncultured Variovorax sp. | reverse complement strand
CAGCAGGCCGAACACCAGCACGCCGACACCGACGGCCAGCAGGCGGTATTTGCTGATCGCCGCGTCGGCCACGAAGACCGAGCCGCGCAGAGCCTCGGGCAGCGGCAGCGGGATCTGCGCCGGGCCCCAGATGACCTTGATCAGTTCCTCGCCGATGATCATCCCGCCCATCGTGATGAGAATCTGCTTCAGGTGCTGGCCATACACCGGCCGCACGATGAAGCGCTCGAAGGCCAGGCCGATCGCGCCGGCCACCGCCATCGCCGCGAGCATCGCGGGGAAGACGGCCACGAGGTTGCGCCAGAGCTCGCCCGAACCGGTCCAGTCGCCCATCAGGCCGAGCACGGTGCTCGCGACGAAGGCGCCGAGCGCGATGAACACGCCGTGGCCGAAATTGAGCACGTCCATCAGGCCGAAGATCAGCGTGAGGCCCGAGGCGATGATGAAGATGATCATGCCCATCGCCAGCCCCGCCACCGTGAGCGTGAGCCAGGTCGAGAGCGAGCCGGTCAGCGGCAGCGCGATCAGCGCGAGCACCGGGACGAGCGCCAGCGGCTTCCAGTCGAGGTCGAGTGCTTTCATAGAGCGAGACCCAGTAGAGATTGCTGCAGTTCCTCGTCTGCGGAGAAAGCGTCCATGCGACCGCTGTGCACGACGCGGCCGTTGTCCATGACGGCGACCGAGTCGCCCAGCCGCTGGGCGAAGTTGATGTTCTGCTCGACCAGCAGGATCGTGACGCCCTGCGACTTGAGCTCGGCGAAGGCGTCGATCATGTTGTTGATGATGGCGGGCGCGAGGCCCTTGCTGGGTTCGTCCACGATCAGCAACTCGCGCGGCTCGACGATGGCACGCGACACGGCGAGCATCTGCTTCTGGCCGCCCGAGAGCTTGCCGGCCGGGTGGTTCCAGAATTTCTCGACCGCGGGAAAGAGCTTGAAGATCCACTTCAGGCGCGCGTCGTCGAGTTGGTCGGCGTTCTTGGCGCTGCGGGCCGCGAGCAGCATGTTTTCCTTAACCGTGAGGTCCGCGAAGATGCCCATGTTTTCCGGCACGTAGGCGATGCCCAGGCCGGCGATCTGCGGCGTCTGCAGCGCCGTGATGTCGCGCTCGCCGAAGCGCACGCCGCCCTGCGACGCATGCCACAGGCCCATGATGGTCCGCAGCGTGGTCGTCTTGCCGGCGCCGTTGCGGCCGAGCAGCATGGTGAGCTGGGCCCGCGGCACGACGAGGTCGACGCCGTGCAGGATGTGGTACGCGCCGATGTGCGTGTGCACATCCTTGAGCGTCAACAGGTTCGAGTTCGTCATCGGTCTTGCTCCTTCCCCCGCCGGGGGGAGGCGGGCATGGGGGCCAGCGGCGCGTGCAAGGTCATGCAGCCTCCTTCGCGACGCCCAGATACGCCTCTTGAACGATCGGCGAAGCGATCACCTCTGCCGGTTCGCCGTCGGCCACCAGCGTTCCGTTGTGCAGCACGATGATGCGGTCGGCCAGTTCGCGCACCACGTCCATCTTGTGTTCGACCAGCAGGATGGTCTTGGTCCGGTCCTGCTTGAGCTTGCGGATCAGGTCGAGGATGACCGGCGCCTCGGCCGAGTTCATGCCCGCCGTCGGCTCGTCGAACATGAAGACCTTGGGCTCCAGCGCCATCAGCAAGGCGACCTCGAGCTTGCGCT
>CAIQMJ010001307.1 GCA_903872875.1 uncultured Variovorax sp. | reverse complement strand
TGAAGCACGCGCCGTGGCGCTCGAAGCAAGCGGTGCCACCATCACCTGCCTGCCGAACGCCGACGGCAAGGTCGACCTCGCCGCCATGCTGGCCGACCTGGCGGCACGCGGCATCAATGAACTGCACGCCGAAGCAGGCCACAAGCTCAATGGCTCGCTGCTGCGAGAAGGCCTGGTCGACGAGCTGCTGGTCTACCTCGCGCCCAAGCTGATCGGCAGCGGCCTCGACATCGCCAGCCAGCCTTTCGCCGCCGGACCGCTGACTGCGCTGACCGACGCCCTGCCGCTGGGATTCCGCTCGGTCGACCTGATCGGCCCGGACCTCCGCATCGTCGCCCGCGTCGCTGGACGCGACGCGTTCTAGGCAGAACAGCGACCACCGCCCCAGGCGGCCGTCCCCCCGTCGGGTGGCGGCAAATTGCACGCCCAGTGCGGGTGAAAAGCCGGCGGCCCTTCTCTAGTGCGAAAATACCAGGATGTTCACCGGAATCATCACCGGCGTAGGGCGCATCGCCGCCGTACGCGACCTCGGCAGCTCTTCAACCTACGGCAAGCGGCTCAGCATCGCCACGCCCGAGGGCTATCTCGACGACGTGGGGCTGGGCGACAGCATCGCCCTCAACGGTGCCTGCATGACCGTCACCTCGCTCGAGCCGGCACAGCAGCTTTTCACCATCGACATCTCGGCCGAATCGCTCGACAAGACCGCCGGTCTGGCCGAAGCGGATGGCCGCGTCAATCTCGAGAAGGCCTTGCGCGCCAATGACCGGCTGGGCGGTCACATCGTTTCGGGCCACGTCGACGGCATCGGCCACATCAGCCATTTCGCGCCTGTCGGCGAGAGCTGGGAACTGCGCGTCATGGCGCCGCCGGCGCTCGCCCGCTTCCTCGCCTACAAGGGCTCCATCACGGTCAACGGCGTGAGCCTGACCGTGAACAGCGTGGCCGACGTGGCCGACGGTGCCGAGATCAGCATCAACCTGATTCCGCACACGGTCGAGAACACGGCGCTCGGCACGCTGCACGCGGGTGACCGCGTGAACCTCGAGATCGATACGGTCGCGCGCTACGTGGAGCGCATGCTCCAGGCCGGCGCGCTGCCGCCTCCGAAGAAAGACAACAACACATGAACGCATCCGTCATGCCCATCGCGTCGCCACGCACCGGCCGGGCACCCGCACCCATCTCGCCTGTCGAAGAAATCGTCGCCGAAATGGCCGCCGGCCGCATGGTCATCCTGGTCGACGAGGAAGACCGCGAAAACGAGGGCGACATCGTCATCGCCGCCGACCACATCACGCCCGACGCCATCAACTTCATGGCGCGGCACGCGCGCGGGCTGATCTGCCTGACGCTGTCGCGCGAGATGTGCGAGCGCCTCAATTTGCCGCCGATGGTGTCGCGCAACGGCGCCAAGCATTCGACCGCCTTCACGGTGTCGATCGAGGCCGCGGAAGGCGTGACGACCGGGATTTCCGCCGCCGACCGTTCGCGCACCGTGCAGGCCGCGGTCGCGCCCAACGCCGTTGCGGCCGACCTGGTCCAGCCGGGCCATATCTTTCCGCTGCAGGCGGTCGACGGCGGCGTCCTGATGCGTGCCGGCCACACCGAAGCCGGCTCCGACCTGGCCGCGATGGCCGGTTGCTCGCCGGCTTCCGTGATCTGCGAGGTGATGAACGAGGACGGCACGATGGCGCGCCTGCCCGACCTGCAGGTCTTCGCGGCCGAACACGGCTTGAAGATCGGCACCATCGCAGCGCTGATCGAGCACCGCAGCCGCCACGAATCGCTGGTGCGCAAGGTCGGCTCGCGCGAGATCCTGACGGCGTTCGGCAGCTTCACCGCGCATGCCTTCGTCGACCAGCCGAGCGGCGGCGTTCACCTGGCGCTGGTGCGCGGCAGCTGGAATGCCGATGAAGCCGTTGCAGTGCGCGTGCATGAGCCGCTGTCGGTGCTCGACGCGCTCGAAACCAACCGCTCGCTGCATTCCTGGAGCCTGGATGCGAGCCTCGGCTATATCGCGAAGCAGGACAAAGGCGTGGCCGTGCTGCTGAACTGCGGAGAGACTGGTGCCGAACTGCTCGCGCAGTTCGAAGGCACCGCGCGTCCGGCGCAGGCGCCCGAGCGCGGCCGCATGGACCTGCGCAGCTACGGCGTGGGCGCGCAGATCCTGCGTGAATGCGGCGTGCATCGCATGAAGGTGCTCGGCGCGCCGCGCCGCATGCCGAGCATGGCGGCCGGCTACGGCATCGAGATCGACAGCTACATCCACAAGGACTGACCGCATGCTGCACGCAAACAAGGGCGCAGAGGCGCCGCTCGACGGCAAGGGCCTGCGCATCGGCATCGTCCAGGCACGCTTCAACGAAGACATCACCGATGCGCTAGCGGCGGCCTGCCTGGCCGAACTCGATGCGCTGGGCGTCGAGGCCGGCGACATCGAGCACGTCCGCGTGCCCGGCGCGCTCGAAGTGCCGGTCGCCTTGCAGGCGATGGCCGAGCGCGGCGGCTGCCACGCACTGGTCGCGCTGGGCTGCATCATCCGTGGCGAGACCTACCACTTCGAGCTGGTCGCCAACGAATCCGGTGCCAGCGTGAGCCGCATCGCGCTCGACTACAGCCTTCCCATCGCCAACGCGATCCTCACCACCGAAAACCTCGAACAAGCCGTGGCGCGCCAGACCGACAAGGGCCGCGACGCAGCGCGTGTCGCGGTCGAGATGGCGCGACTGCTGGCCACCCTTTCATGACCGACGACATCACGACCGACAGCGGCAAGCCGCGCCAGACCCGCACGGGCCTCAAGGCCACGGGCACACGCAAGGCTTCGGCCAAGTCCAACCGCAGCCGTGCACGTGAGTTCGCGTTGCAGGCGCTCTACCAGTATCTGGTGGGCCGCAACGACCCGACCGACATCGACCACTTCACCCGCGATCTCGCAGGCTTCCACAAGGCCGACGCGGCACATTACGACGCGCTGCTGCACGGCTCCATCAACGAATCGGCCGAACTCGACGCGCTGATCCTGCCGCTGCTGGACCGCAAGATGGAAGAGATCTCGCCGGTCGAGCACGCCGTGATGTGGATCGGCGTGTACGAGTTCAAGCACTGCCTCGACGTGCCGTGGCGCGTGGTGCTCAACGAGTGCATCGAGCTCGCCAAGGAATTCGGCGGTACCGACGGCCACAAGTATGTGAACGCGGTGCTCAACGGCCTCGCGCCGTCGCTGCGCCCCGCCGAGGTCGAAGCCGACCGCGCCACCGGAAAAGCTCGCCCATGAGGGTCTCGCAGCGCGCCGAGAAGATCGAGCCGTTCTATGTGATGGAGGTCGCCAAGGCGGCATCGGCGCT
>CAIQMJ010001306.1 GCA_903872875.1 uncultured Variovorax sp. | reverse complement strand
CCCCGTCGACGTTGTCGAAGCGGGCGCGCACGCGAATCGTGCCGGAGCTGGCATCCAGGCGGTTATCGACAGACGCCACTGCGCCTTGGCGGGAGTAGCTCTGCTCGTCTGCGAGACCCAGCGAAACCGGCACCGTGCCACGTGCGCTTTGACGAAGGTAACGCAGGTAGGTCTGCTCGTCGACGTTGAACGACGCGTAGATCGGCGAGACGGACATCAGCGTAGTCAGCAGCGGTGCGTTGGCGCCTCCGCTCACAATATTGCCAACTGTGAGTTCGGCGCGCGAGACCCGACCCGATACGGGAGCAACAACACGCGTGTAGTCGAGATTGACTTTGGCTGCGCTGAGCGCCGCCTTGGCGGCTAGAAGCCCGGCAGACGCTTCCCGCGCGGCGTTCTGCTTCTCGTCGTAGTCACGCTTCGCGATGGCATTGCTCTCCAGCAACCTGTCGGCGCGGGCCGAATCACTGGCGGTGTACGAGGCGCGCGCTTGTGCTGCCGCAAGTTGGGCTGCAGCCCGGTCGACTTCGGCGGCGTACGGCCGTGGATCGATCGTGAAGAGCGGGTCGCCCGCCTTCACAATCGCGCCGTCCTTGAAGTGAACGGCCACGATGCGGCCGGACGCCTGTGGGCGAATGTCGACCTTGTCGATGGCTTCGAGACGACCCGAATAGTTTTGCCATTCGGTGATCGACTTCGCCAGAACCAACGCCACGTCGACCTCGGGCGCAGCAGGCACTGTGGCAGCGACGGCGGAGCGCAGAGGCCCTTCGGCGGGGCTGTGTGTCACTGCAATGCCAACGATACCGGTGACGACGAGGAGCCCGGCGAGGGCGGCGGGCAGGTTTTTGCGAGTAGTAGACATTTGGAATTCCTAACAAGAAATCGATGCAAAAGGTCAGTTCATGTGGACTGGGCCCACGGCCAGCGGAACTGACCCATTCCTACGCCGGCAAGGGAAGTTTGATTTCCGCCGTCGAATAGATAAACAGCCCGGCAGCGGACTCTTTGTCTCCTGAGTGGACTCAATCGACGCGAGAAACGGCGATCAAAAGACTGTGAACTCCTTGGGCACGGCGCTCGGAGAGATCGGCGGAGAAGGGCTCGCGATTTGATGGGGAGCGATCATGTCCCCGGCCAGCGTCAATTGATCCGAAAGGAGCTCTGCCTCCCTCCGCAAGGGATCCGTTCAGGAACTGCCACGCACGTAGGTGGCGGGCTCGCGAGCGTCAGCGCAGCGTGATGCGTTGCGCGTGACCATGGATGGAGGGATGTCTCTGAAGTCCAGCGCCGCGGTCATGGGACGCTCGCGTTGGCTCGGAGATCGAGTTCTGCGGCAAGGGACTCGATATAGGCGTCAAACAAGCCGCTGCGTGCGAGCGCCGTCCTGAGGTTGAAGACGTATTCGGCATTGCTGCCGAACGGTCCCGAGGCCGCGCCGATGATGGGACTCACCACCGAAATGGTTGCATCGCTTTGGTACTGCGCGCGAAGCGGATCCGCAACGAACGTGATCGCGTCGACATAGCTGCCGTCGTCGAGCTTGATGGACGTCCAGGCCGGCCGATACGACCCGAAAATCATTTCGCGCGTCCACAGCACGCGCAGTTCCTCGTCCGCGAGCCTGGCGGATAACCGGAGGCCGACCCCCTGGGTCAGTCCACCCGGCTCGACGGCCAGCATGCGTCCCGGCACTGCGCTCGTGCCCCTGCCCGAGGTCATCCGGAGGCAGAAGCTTCGATGCCAACCTTCCAAGGTTGCAACCTGTCGGCGATCAAAGACCAGCGCAGGATACCATATCAGCGACCCATACCCAAACACCCATACGTCCTTTGAGGCCGATGCGGGGCGCTGGCGCAGCGTGTCCTTGAGCGACTGTTCGATTTGTTCTCGGGTCCAGGCGGGTTCTTCGGACCCTTCAAGGCTCGCGAGGTAAGCGCCCGACCTGAGCGCACTTCTGGATAGCATGTTCATGACGTTGAACCGTCGCCCCGGCAGAAGCTCGCACCGGCAATGACGCGCATTGACGAGAGAGCTGGGTTGCGTCGACATAGCGTCGACGGTGTTGGCAGGCCACGATTCTTCCTGGAGCGTTTAGAGTGATAAAGTCGCAAGAACGATTTTCTTTGTCGCGCCAGAGGACACAATCTTGGAACGCACCGACGCCGTAGATATCGCCGCTTTCGTCGCGGTGGCTCAGACGGCCAGCTTCACCAAAGCTGCGGAGACCCTGGGAACCAGCAAGTCGAACGTCGGCAAAGCGGTGAAGCGTCTTGAGATACGGCTGGGGACACGGCTTTTCCAACGGACGACACGAGCAGTGCGATTGACCGAAGACGGGGAGACGTACCAGCTTGCTGCGCAGGCCGCCCTCGACGGACTGCGTGAGGCCGAAATGGCATTGGCGGCACGACGCGAGGAGCCCATCGGTCGCGTCCGCATCGACCTGCCCGCTGGCTTCGGTCGGCTGCTGTTGCCCGCGTTGGCATCGCTCCGGTTGCGATACCCGAAGATCACGCTGGAGGTTGCGCTCACTGACCGCATGTCAGACCCCGTCGCGGAGGGCTGGGACATCGTGGTCCGCATTGGGGAGCTGGCCGCAGACAGCGAAATGACCGTACGCAAGCTGTGCGACTTGCGCCTCGGCCTCTATGCCTCGCCGGCTTATCTGGACACGCATGACACAATCAAATCGACGGCCGACCTCAGCGGCCACGATGCGGTGATCTTTCGCGGTCCGACTGGCCGCCTTCGATCATGGACGGTGCAGGAGGAAGACCATCAGCGCGCGATCTCACCGACACCCGTCCTCGTTCTCGCCGACGGGCAAGCGCTGGTGGATGCCACCTTGAACGGCTTTGGCCTTGCGCAGATCCTGGACCGTGTGGCGCAACCCCATGTCGACGCCGGCCGACTGCGACATGTGTTGCCCGAGGCGGACGTGGCGGGCCCGCCCGTCCACGCGATCATCCCGGTTGGCTGGAAGATGGCGGCCAAAACTCGAGCGGTCCTGAACCACATCGCCGAGGACCTCCGCGATACCACCGCCTAAGACGACAAGTTCAGGCTGCGCCGCTGTTATCTTTGTTTCACGATGACGTCCAAGCCGGTATTTCCACGTGCTGGCGCCTCAGTGCTCGCCGCTCTTTTTCTTCGTCAACCACGTGCTCGGTCTGCGGAGCGTCGTGCGCAGTCTTCCGATTCCGCTCGGCGGGTAGATTGCCGATGTCGATTCACCTTCAGCCGTGGAAGTCCTGGTTTCTTGTGAACAGATCGGATATCCAATCGATAAAGGCCCGAACTGCCGGCGCCAGATGCCGGTTTTGTGCGTACACCACCGAAACGGGGACCGAGGGTGCTGCGTATTGCGTGAGGATCGGGTGCAGTCGGTCTGCCCTGATCTGAGGATTCACCAAGTAGCTTCCTGCACGAACAATGCCCAAGCCCGCAGTACCACAGTCCACATAGCTCTCCGTATCGTTGACCAGAAGATGCCCGCGAGGCGTGAACCGGGTGACTTCGCCGCCCGCCAAAAACTCCCAATCAAGCACTCGGCCACCGCGGCTCAAGGCATAGCCGATGCATTCGTGCTTCCGCAGCGCGTCAATGTCTCGTGGCTCCCCGAACTCCTCCAGGTAAGCAGGAGATGCGCAGGTTATCCATTGGAATTCGCCAAGTTTCCGGGTGACCAGCGTCGGTGAGTCTGGTAGCTGCCCCGTACGTATCGCACACCCCAGGCCTTCCTCGACGAGGTTCACTACTCGATCGCCGAGGCGCAATGTGAGCGTGACGTCCGGATAACGTTCGCGGAACCCTCCGAGCCGCGGAAGGATGATCTGCCGTCCGATGGACATGACCACATCGACCTTCAGGTGACCGCTGGGCTTTCCGCCTCGTCCAGGGAAGCTTGCTTCGACGGATTCGAGGTCATCGAGGATGCGCTTGGTGTGCTGAAGATAGGCGACGCCCTCGGGCGTGAGACTGAGCTTGCGCGTGGTCCGTTGCACAAGCCGCGTGCCAAGCTCGGCTTCCAGCCGCTTGAGGATTGTCGTCACGGATGACGCCGGTAGCCCCAGGGTCTCGGCCGCGCGACTGAGGTTGTTCGTCTCAACGATGCGCTGAAAAACCTGCATTGCCTGAAGTCTGTCCATGGCCGCTCATTGCGAAGTCGGTACATGCGGATTCTCGCATTCAAGGCCTGATTGTTCGATCTGCGTGAAGAGTGAAACCGACGGGGGAGTCTTTTTCCGCAATGGACTCCACGGCACCATGGAAGAAATGGCGTCGCAGTTGCATTTTCAAGTCAACGCGAGGGCGACGTCGATATTTCAGAAACCAGGGTGTGGACTCGCCAGCACCCAAGGAGTTAAAAATGGACGCCAAGCGCCGCCACTTTCTCACCGGCTCGATTGCCGCAGCATCAACCCTTGCCGCACACGGCCTCATGGCTGCGGAACAGTCCATGCAGGAGCTCCACCAAATTTCCAGTCCAGCCGGCGGGCCCAGTGGGCGAAGACTGCTCATTCAGGGAGGGACGATTTTGAGCATGGACTCGCAAGTCGGGGAAATTCCCCGCGGTGACATCTTGATCGAGGGGGGCAAGATCTCGCGCATCGACGGTCACATCGAAGCACGCGACGCCCTGGTCATCGACGCCCGCGAGCGCATTGTCATTCCCGGCTTCGTGGATACCCATCGCCACGCATGGGAGGGACAACTGCGTCGCATCAATCCGAACTCGGCGGATTTGATGAACTACATCGAGGGCACACACAACTCCTTCGCAATAAAGTATCGTCCACGCGATATGTATGTTGGCAATCTGCTGACCAGCCTGGGTGCGATAGACGCCGGTATCACGACCCTTATCGACAACTCGCACAACAGCCGTTCATTGAAGCACGCGCGTGCGGCAGTGGATGGTCTCGCCGATGCCGGCATTCGTGCCATACATGCACCAGGCGCTCCGCTCGCAGGCCCTTGGGACAAGGCGAGTTGGTACGCAGATCTCGCCACTCTCCAGAACGAGCGCTTCTCCAAACCAGCCGGGTTGCTGACCATGGCCATGATGGTTTCCGTGGACCGCGAGCAGTGGGCCGTCGGACGCAAGCTTGGCCTTCCCTTGGTGACGGAGTTCTTCGGAAAAGAGATGTCGGCACTGCTGCCCGCGCTCCATCGTGAAGGGCTGCTGGGGCCAGACAACATCTTCAACCATTGCACCGACCTTAGCGAAGACGCCTGGGAGATTCTCAAGGCGACGGGCGTGCAGGTGAATGTCTGCCCCAGGTCTGACACCCACTGGGCGCTGGCCTCGGGCATGTTTGGCTATCAGGCGGCGATCGACCACGGCATTCGTCCAGGTTTCAGCGTGGACAACGAAAGCGCTTACAGCGGCGACATGTTCGCCGAGATGCGTGCCGCGCTCTACATGCAGCGTGGCGTGGCCCAGGCTCGAAAGTTTGGCGGTGATGTGAATGCGCCGAAGCCCGTAGGCATGCGTGCGTTGCTGGAGGCCGCGACGATCAACGGCGCTGCCGTGGCACGTCTCGCCCACAAGACCGGCAGCCTCACGGAAGGCAAGGACGCCGACATCGTCCTCATCAATACCAAAGACATCAACCTTTATCCGTCCAACAATGCGTTGGGAACAGTGGTGGGCGCTGCGGAACGCGGCAACGTGGAGACAGTCATCGTCGGTGGACGCATTCGCAAACATGGCGGAAAGCTTCTCGGCGTGGACATGGAGCGATTGAGGACGGCCACCATGGAGTCGCGCAGTTACCTCTTCAGGTCCGTTGGCTTCGAGAGCGACGGATTGGCCGAGCAATTTGTTCTGAGCCGTCGACCATGAGCGCCCTCTTTTTTCCATTCGCATTCACTGCTGATTCCGCCATCGCTGTCCAAACTGCCGTGCGTCGTCGGAACACGCTCTCAGGGCCTCCTTCCGAAGAAAGTTCGTGCCGAACTGCTGGGATCAACAGGAGCCGGCCTGCTCATCAACCGGATCGGTCGGGCTGACGGACTTGCAGTTGCGGGGCTCTTCCTAATGGGCAATGGCTGTGGGACCGGAACTGTGCTGCAGACTGACGGTGGTGCGGACGCGTAGCTCCGGCAGCGAGTAGTGCTGCGAACGGCCACGAGCCTGAAGCACGAACGCCGATGCTGCGGTTAGGCAAGCCAGATTTTTCGAATCCGTTGAACTCGCGTCCCTTCGTCCGAAGACCGCATTGTCATGCCCGCGATGACGGGACGATGCCCCTGACTGCATCCACACCACCGACAGCGCCGCCTTTCATGCAGGGCGCGTCAAGGACGGTGCCGGCTTCTTCATCGCAGAGGCACTTGGATTCCTCGTGATGCCGCCGCGAACGAAAAAGATGCAACCCGCATGTACGGGCGGCAGGCACTGGCGGGGTGCGCGGAGGTCGTGCACCAAGTACATGCGGAGCGCGCACCTAGATGAAGCATCACATGGGTCGAAGGCCTATGCGTCGAGCGTCCTGGGATGCGATGGCAGGGAGCTTCATGCGGCGCGCACGGCTACCTGTTGTGACGCGCCCCCATGAAGGGGGACGGTGCGTGCCTCCGAGGGGAGCACCCGGTCGATCCACCAAACGCCAGAGACGGGCGGGGCGCCCTCGCTTTCATCTCGCATTGTCTCCGCTCAGGCGACAGAGAAACCGCCGGATGACGGTTTATCTGCGCGTCTGTCTTCAACAGAATTCGGATCTGCGTCGCCGTCCGCCTTGCGCTGCGATGTCGCCCCATCTCCGTCTTCAAGCATCATGAAAAATCCAACCGTTGCCACGGGCGATCGCGGCAAGTCCCTCATCCTGGCAGCCATATGCATGGCCGCGCTGGTCCTGCCTTTGTCCTTTACCGGCGGTGCTGTCGCGATTCCTGCCATCGGCCGTGACCTCGGAGGAAGCCCGGTGGCCCTCAACTGGACCACGAACGCCTTCATGTTGAGCTTCGGCAGCTTGCTGATGGCCGCGGGTTCGCTGGCCGACCAGTTCGGTCGCAAGCGCGTTTTCGCCATGGGAATGGCGCTCTTCACGCTCACATCTGTCGCGCTGAGCTTTGCACCCTCCGTACTGGTGCTGGACATACTCCGAGCGGTCCAGGGCATCGCCGCAGCGGCTTCGCTGGCGAGCGGTTCCGCCGCCCTTGCCCAAGAGTTTGAAGGACACGCGCTGACGCGTGCGTTCGGCATGCTCGGTACTACTTTTGGCATCGGACTGGCATTTGGGCCGCTGAGTTCCGGCATGCTGATCGAAGCCTTCGGCTGGCGTTCGATCTTCGTCATCACGGCCATGATCGGTGCGATGTCGCTGGTCTTCGGTATTCCTCGGATGCGCGAAACGCGCGACCCCAGTGCGTCGGGCCTCGACTGGCCTGGAGCTACCACGTTCACAGGAACGTTGGCGCTGTTCACCTTCGGCATCATCCAGGCGCCGGAGAGCGGGTGGGCAAGCCCGTTGATCCTGACTCTGCTGTCTCTGTCGGCTGTACTGCTGATTGCGTTCATCGTCATCGAGACGCGCATGACCAAGCCGATGCTGGACCTCTCGCTCTTTCGCTATCCACGTTTCGTGGGCGTGCAGGTCTTGCCCATCGGCACTTGCTACTGTTACATCGTGTTGGTGGTTCTGCTGCCACTTCGTTTCATTGGCGCAGAGGGGATGAGCGAGATCGATGCAGGCTGGCTGATGCTCACACTGTCGGCACCGATGCTGGTCGTGCCGATGATCGCCGCTGCACTCAGCCGTCGCATCTCCGCGGGCATCCTCTCCGGCGTTGGCTTCCTAATCGCAGCGGCCGGTCTCTTCTGGTTGAGCCTCGTACATGTCGACGACGCGCACGGCGCCCTGGTGCTTCCGATGCTCCTGACCGGTGTCGGGACTGGTTTGCCGTGGGGCTTGATGGACGGACTGTCGGTCAGCGTGGTGCCAAAGGAGCGCGCGGGCATGGCGGCCGGAATCTTCAGCACCGCGCGTGTTGCAGGTGAGGGCGTCGCGTTGGCCATCGCGGGCGTGCTGCTCGCGGCCTTCTCCCAAGACAGTCTTAGTGCGCTCATTCCCGGCAAGGATCCCGAGACCTTGGTGCGGGTCAGCGAAGCTGGTCAACGCGTTGCGACTGGCGACCTTGCGAATGCCGCCGCAGCCGTTCCGGAGGTCGCCCGCTCCTTGTTGGTGACGGCATACGACAGCGCCTTCCAGAGCCTGCTGCACATCCTGATCGCGGTCACCGTCGTGTCGGCCATCGTAGCCTTTGCTTTTCTCAGCCGGAGCGGGACTGCATCCGATGCCCATGCATCGAGCGATCTTCCGCGAATTTGAACTGAACGTATTCCCTGCGAAGAATCTATCTCATGCCTACTGTCGTGAACATCTCATCCAAATCAGATCCAGAAGCCATCGTTCCATTTCGCATCGCCGTGCCACAGCGCGACATCAGCGATTTGTACCGCCGTCTCGACGCCACGCGTTGGCCAGAGCGGGAGACCATCGTCGGCGATGCGCAAGGTGCGCAACTGCACAAAGTCAAGGCGCTGATTGAATATTGGCGAACGAAGTACGACTGGCGTACCCTCGAGTCAAATCTCAACAAATATCAACAGTTCAAGACCACGATCGATGGCCTGGGCATCCACTTCCTTCACATTCGTTCGAAGCATGAGAATGCGCTACCACTGATCATGACGCACGGGTGGCCTGGCTCCATCGTCGAGTTCCTGGAAACCATCGAGCCGCTGGTGAACCCCATGGCCCACGGTGGCCGGGCCGAGGACGCCTTTCACGTCGTGCTTCCCTCGTTGCCTGGCTATG
>CAIQMJ010001305.1 GCA_903872875.1 uncultured Variovorax sp. | reverse complement strand
TCGATCATGAAGACCTTGAAGCGCCCCTGCACCGGCTTGTAGACCGCCTGCTCGAGCAAGGACTGCACTTCATCCACGCCACGGTTCGATGCAGCATCGAGCTCGGTGTAATCGACGAAACGACCGGCATCGATATCGAGGCACGCCTGGCAGACGCCGCAAGGCGTGGCCGTGATGCCACCCTGCCCGTCGATGCCTTGGCAATTGAGCGACTTGGCGAGGATGCGCGACACAGTGGTCTTGCCGACACCGCGCGTGCCGGTGAACAGATAGGCATGATGCAGGCGCTGGGTCGTCAGCGCATTCGACAGCGCCTGCACCACATGCTCCTGCCCAACCATTTCTTCGAAATTGCGGGGCCGGTATTTACGGGCAAGCACGAGATAGGACATTGCGAAGATTTTACGTTGCCGACTTCACCGATTGCCCCCTGTAAAGTGCCACGCGCTGCGACTGGGCATGCCGCACGGGTTTACAATCGAGGTTGACGGGCCTCTCCGCATGGTGAAGTGGCCAACCGGGTCAGGTGGGGAACCAAGCAGCCCTAACTGCGTAGCCAGTGCCGGAGGTAAGGCTCGTCAACCTCATTCTTAAAAGCCCTTTGTTCGCGAGAACTTAGGCGCTGACAAGGGGTTAGAAGCCCCTTTATGTATCACTTGCTTGTGTCACATCCGTACAACATGAACACGGGGAAAGACATGGCAAAGGTCGAGGGCCTCAACCTCCGAGGCGGCCGATACTACGTTCGGATCATCGTTCCGGGCGACCTTCAACAGCTCTACGGCAAGACCCGCGTGAACATCGTGCTGGGCACAAGAGACCGCCGAGAGGCCACATTGCGGGGCCTCGTAAAGCGGGCCGAATGGATCGCCGACTTCGATGCCAAACGCCGGCAGCTCAAGCCCGAACCGATGGCCGTGATCACGCCCGAGCTGGCCCAGGAACTGGCTCTCAGAATTCACGCGCTGGCGCTCCGTCAAGACGACACATTGAGGGACGATCCGCAGACGCTCACCACCCTTGCGGCGCACGTCAAGACTGCGGAGATGGTCGCCCGCTCACGGCTTCTCATCGGCGGAAGTTCCGCCCTATCGCAGCCGCCAGCTGCTGCCGCCCCCTCCGACGACTTGCAGGGCCTGTCGGATGATGCGGCCGAAACTTTGGCGGGTTTGAACACCCTTCTCGATGAGCGAGCGGGGGCAGACCTTGCAAGACGCCGCCGAGCCGCAGTACTGCCTTTGGTGCGACTCGAAGCGGCAAAGCTAGGGGTTGCCTTCGATCCGCACGCCGAAGGCGCTAACGAGGCTCTGATGGCCTGCCTGACGGCTTATCGAACGGGCCGGCACGAGGTGACGCGAAGGGACGCCGGGGAAGTCGTGGAGACGCCCGCCGCGCCGGCCGCTTCGTTCAAGCTGGCTGAGTTGGCAAAACCCAAGGCGCGGACACTGCGCGACGTTTTCGACCGATGGAAAACCTCGGGGGATTCGAAGCGGTCGGATGACTCCATCGCTGCTTATGACCGTGCGCTGCGGCAGTTCGAGGGCAAGCACCCCGGCAATTCGCTAGAAACCATCACACGCGATATGGGTGACGGTTATCGCTCATGGCTACGGGAGGTATCCGCAACTCCAAAAACAGCCCGCGACCGACTCAACGCTATCAAGTCCCTTCTAAAGTTCGGCGCCGAAACTCTTGAATGCATACCAAAGCAACCCTGGCGGGGCCTTGACATCAAAGCGACTACCACGAATGAGCGACGACATTGGTTGGCAGATGAGCTTCGGATACTTTTTGGACAGCCCCTCCACACCGCTTATGCACTTCCTGACATTCGATACGGGGGCCGGGAAGCGGCTTACTGGATACCGCTTTTAGGGCTGTTCACAGGTTCGCGCCTTGGCGAACTGTGTCAACTTCGCGCGGATGATGTCCAGACGATCGAGGGGATTTCCGTTCTAATATTTACCGACAAAGGTGAGGGCCAAAAGATAAAAAGTGCCGCCGGGCATCGGTCCGTCCCCATTCACAGTGAATTGGTAAGACTTGGATTTCTTACATATGTCGAAGCCGTAAAGAAAGCAGGCAGCGATTCGCTATGGCCGACCTTGCCGCTACGCAAAGGTAAACCAAGCGACTTTTTCGGACGCTGGTTTCGCATTCATTGCGAGCCCCTCAATCTCGCTCCAACATTCCACTACTTTCGGCACACGGTGCGCCCGTTAATGCGCCGGGCAGGCCATGACGCGGGCACTCAGGATAAGGTGACGGGGCATAAGACGGTCGGCAGCATAGGAACGGTTGTTTATGATCACAGGACGCTGGATGAGGTGCAGAGGGCAGTAGAGGCGATTCGCTACCCTGAACTTAGTTTACGTCGAGTTGCTCCTTATCACCCGCAATTATGAAAGCCAACTCTCGCGCAATGCAATTTGAGGTCAACCGCGAGTTAGCCAAATGCGGCGCTATTGCATTCGCCGTTGGCCTAAGCCTAACCCTTCTTTCACGGCTTCCCGGCCCGATAGGAGCCATGTTCGGCAAAGCTCTTGAAGAAAATCAAGCGCCTATTTGGTCACTGCTTAGTTTAATTGCCTGCGCCGGCCTGCTGGCTGGCGCTTGGGGCTGGCTGCTATTTAAACAGCCTAGCGCCGACTTTTTCAATTTTGTGAGAAAGGTTGCGGTAGTCCTTTTAGGGACTTCTTTTGCCCTGTGTGGTGTTCAATTCGCGGTGTGCCTCGTGACATGGTCGGTACATCCTTGGGGGCTAGCAATGCTAGCGGCCTCCCTAATGTTCAATTACACCTTCGCTGTGGAGGCAGTACTTGCAGCGTCGCAGGTTCGAAAGCGCATAGCGGCACTTCAACTTGCCTACCATTCGTCAATGCTTTTCTCTTTAATCTTTGTGGCGCGTAGGGTTGCAGTCAGTGGATGGCAGACGTTGTCAAGTTGAGGGAATCGGCTTCTTTATTTGTCGTTGCATTGGCGTGAGATAGTAGATGGCTCACGGAAGCCATAAAATTACCTACGCGTCAATTCGCATGTCACATATCGGGGGAATTATTTTCCGACCGAACAGTAACTGCGGAGATGAAATGACGTCCAAAGCTTGTCACCTTTAAATTTTGATTGCGCGGAGCAGCACCGAGCTTTTTTATTAATTCGATTTTCATTTTCTGGAAATCGTTTACCAATTCAACCAACAGCCGCTCACCATGCTCCACGCGATCATATCGATACGTCCGTGGCGCGAGTTTTTGCAACTCATTTGCGTCATAGCCGCCCGTGCGCCACTCCACTAACCCCAAGCGCACAAGGTTTGAAATTGCTTGCGAATATTCCTCCGGCGATACGTCCGCTGGCCGCATATTCAAAGGTCGTAGTCGTCCAGAATCCAGCACTTCGGCAGCGTGGCGCAAGACCACAGCATCGACCGCTCTCAACTCATTAATAATTGTTGCGAAGCCGGGATGTACATTTTGCACCGTTTTCGAGTTTGATGCCGCCGCTAGTAAATTGGCAAATAGATCCTGAATGTCTGGCTCATCGGCAGAATATGCAGCGTTCTTTATGACGGCACATCCAATCCTCATTGGCGGCTCCTGGCGATCCGCAGGGGGAATTTCCTCGAATCGTGCGGCATATTTCTGGCGGAACCGCTCAAGGTTGTTGCTCACATAATCGACGGGCAAGCCGACCACATTGTCCAACAGGCGAAGAATGGAGTCGGAGGTTTTCACCAACCGCCGCACCACGGGTCGGACATCATCTACGACCTCACCCTTAATGCTGACCCCCTTCGCAGATACGCTGATTTCTTTATCGGGCATACAGGCTCCAATCTTTAGTGGGCAGATTATCGGGATCAGTAGCGCACCGCAAACACAGATGCCCACGGACGGACGACCAAAGTAAACGACCATGTGTCGAAATCGACTGAAGTTCAACCCGCAAGGTACCTGCTGTGCTCACTGCCGAAGGTCCGTAGAGATGGCCTCATCAGCATCGGCAGGACATCAGCAGCCGCGCTGCGGCTATATCTGTATCTTCGAATCATGAGTCTGGATTTGAATCTTGAATACTGAATGCCTTAGCGAAGTTGCCGAGGTCGCTAACCGAAAAATAACCGGGCGGTTTCCAGCCGCTTAGAACTCCGACCGATGGTCAGGTCCGAGCTTCGGTGGCCTACCGCCCTTCTTGCCGTTCGCCGCGTTGATCTTGCCCAGTTCCACCGCCGCAGCGAACTCCGCGACCTGCACGGGCTCCCCCACGACGCCCTCCGCGTCCACCGTCAGCAGCCCCAAGGCAATCAGCCCCTGAATGCGTCGGGCGTCCTCCGATGCCTCCTCGATCCGAAGGAGCCGGCACAGGTGGGCGAGCGGCATGCGACAGCCGACAACGGCCCACAGTTCGCAACGGACCGCGTCGAAGATGCCCCGCTCCTCCCACGAGAGGCGCCCTGTTCGAGCACTGTGCATAGCCCAATTGAAGCGCATGTATGGCATCTTGGCGTTCAGCTCTAGCGACATCATTCCGGCTCTCCAAAACGGCCTCTGAACGGTCGTTGCTTGCTTGATGACCTCAGTGCCCAGTGCCGCGCATCGCGCTCCTCAGCGCCGCATAGACCCGCTCGGCTGGCCGACTGGCTTCCCCTTCGCGTCCACGCCGAT
>CAIQMJ010001304.1 GCA_903872875.1 uncultured Variovorax sp. | reverse complement strand
CAGCGACGTGCGCAGCCGCCTTGGTCGAGCGGTTGGCTTCCATCTCGACCACCTGGCGCGGCGCGCCGGGTGCGGGCGACACGGTCTCCTGCTCGCCGCCCTCGCCTTCGTGCGGCAGCGCATAGCGCAGCTTGAGCTTGTCCGCCGGCTGGTTGAAGCCGTTCGCGTCGTTCGGCTTGCTGAAGAGTTCGGAGAACTTGGTCGACAGGTCGCCCAGGTTGATGCGGTCCTGCGGCCGCTTCGGGCCGGCCAGGCTCGGCGTGACCGTGCCGAGGTCGAGCTTCACGACCTTCGTGTAGTCGATCTCGCCCGGTGCCGGCATGCCGAACAGGCCCTGCGCCTTGTAATAGGCCTCGAACAGTTCGATCTCGGCGTCGGTCCGGCCGGTGCCCTTGAAGTACGCGATGGTCTTTTCATCGACCGGAAAGAAACCCATCGTCGCGCCGTATTCGGGCGCCATGTTGCCGATGGTCGCCCGGTCCGGCACCGGGATCGACGCGGCACCCGGGCCAAAGAATTCGACGAACTTGCCCACCACCTTCTCGCCGCGCAGGATGGCCGTGACGTACAGCACGAGGTCGGTCGCGGTGACGCCTTCGCGCAACTGGCCGCTGAGTTCGAAACCCACCACGTCGGGGGTCAGCATGTAGACCGGCTGTCCGAGCATCGCGGCCTCGGCCTCGATGCCGCCGACGCCCCATCCGACCACGCCGACGCCGTTGATCATGGTGGTGTGGCTGTCGGTGCCGACCAGCGAATCGGGATACCAGACCGGTACGTCCGACTTGTCGCCCGGTGCCTTGTAGACGCCGCGTGCGAAGTACTCGAGATTCACCTGGTGGACGATGCCGAAGCCGGGCGGCACGACGCGGAAGGTGTCGAAGGCCTGCATGCCCCACTTCATGAACTGGTAGCGCTCGTTGTTGCGCTGGAACTCGAGCTTCATGTTGAGGTCGAGCGCCTTGGGCGTGCCGTAGTAGTCGACCATGACCGAGTGGTCGACCACCAGGTCCACAGGCACCAGCGGCTCGATCGTCTTCGGCGACTTGCCGAGCTTTGCGGCGACGCTGCGCATCGCGGCCAGGTCGGCCAGCAGCGGCACGCCGGTGAAATCCTGCAGCACCACACGGGTCACGACGAAAGGGATTTCGTCGGTGCGTTCGGCGTTCGGCAGCCAGTGCGCGAGTTGCGCGACGTGCTCGGCAGTGACCTTCTGTCCGTCGCAGTTGCGCAGCACCGATTCGAGCACGATGCGGATCGACACTGGCAGCCGGTTGATGCTCGGATACTGCTTGGCCAGTTCCTTCAGCGACCAGTACTTGCCGGATTTTCCCGAGGCAGTCTTGAATGTCTTGAGGGTGGGGGAAAACGCGTGTGTCGAGCCGACGGCCATGTGAACTCCTTCAAATCGTAGGGCGCCATAAAGATAGCAGGCTTCGATGAATCCGGCTGTCGGAAGGCAGGCCGCCCCGTCCTGGAAAAGGGGTTCGCATCGCGCCCGGCAGCCGCCATCGATAAGGCAGCCGTCGACCGGAATACATGACCTGCCCGGTCATGGCAAAGGCGCGGTCCGCGGCCCAGAATGCGCTGCATGAACGCCATCGCCGTCCCTCGCCCCACCGCCTCCGCGCCATCGCCTGCCGGGCTTGGCGGCTGGCCACAACCCGGCATACGCGACCCTTTCGGCGTCCACCTGCGCCATTGGCGAAAGCGCCGCCGGCTGAGCCAGCTCGACCTCGCGCAGGAGGCCGACGTGTCCACGCGACACCTGAGCTATGTCGAAACCGGTCGCGCCGCGCCGAGCCGGGAAATGGTGCTGCGGCTGGCAGACCGGCTCGAGGTTCCGCTGCGCGAGCGCAATGCCTTGCTGGTCGCTGCCGGCTACGCGCCGATGTACCGGCAGCGCGCGCTGGACGACCCCGCCCTGGCAGCGGCGCGGCGGGCCGTCGAACTGGTCCTGGAAGGCCACTCGCCCTACCCCGCGCTGGCGATCGATCGCCACTGGAACCTGGTGGCCGCCAACGCCGTCGTGCCGCTGCTGCTCGCGGGTGCGTCGCCCGAACTGCTCCAGGCGCCCATCAACGTGCTGAGGCTGAGCCTGCATCCCGATGGCCTGGCGCCGCGGATCGCCAATCTCGCCCAATGGCGCGCGCACCTGCTGGAACGGCTGCAGCAGCAGATTGCCGCGACCGGCGACGCCACGCTGCAATCGCTGCACGACGAGCTGGCGGCCTATCCGGCACCGGCCAATGTCCACGAGAGCCCGGCTGGCGCGGCCGGCGGCGAGCTGACTGGCGTGGTCGTGCCGTTCCAGCTCGCGACGCCCCACGGCGTGCTGAGCTTCATCAGCACGACGACGATCTTCGGCACGCCGGTGGACGTCACGCTGCAGGAACTCGCGGTCGAGTCCTTCTTCCCTGCCGATGCGCGCACGGCCGCCGCGCTGGCGGACATCGCCGCGCAAACGAAGGACGACAGCACCAGGGATTGATGCGCCCGCGCGCCATGTCGGTTCAAGACGACATGAACTCGGGCCAAAGGTGTGCCCGTCCGAAAAACGGTGGTCGATAGCGTCCGTGCATCTCAACTGAACACAGGGGCACGACCATGACATCGACCAACGAACACGCCAAGCTCTGGGAGCTCATCAAGGACACGCGCTTCGGCATGCTCACGCACCGTCACAGCGACGGCCTGCTGAACGCACATCCGCTGACCACGCAGAACAAGTCGGTCGATGAAGACGCGACGCTGTACTTCTTCGTACCGAAGAACGGCGACATCGTTCGCCATCTGGCCGAAGACGACATCGTGAACGTGTCGTACGCCAACACGGACGACGACAGCTATGTCTCGGTCGCGGGGCATGCATCGCTGCTGGAAGACCAGGCCAAGAAGAACCAGCTGTTCAACAAGATGGCCGAAGCCTGGTTCCCCAATGGCGCCACCGATCCGAACCTCGGCCTGCTGGCGGTGCGCATCGCCAATGCCGAGTACTGGGACGTCAAGGACAGCAAGATGGTGCAGCTCTTCAAGATGATGAAAGCGGCCGTGACCGGCGAGCAACCGCAGAAGCTCGGCGACCACAAGAAGCTGAATCTGGTCTGAGGGAAGGATCTCCTTGATGCTCGCTCCGCGCGCCGATGCAACGCCCGGCCTCCTCCCCGACGCGCTCGACGGGCCGTTGAGTCTTCAGCGGCTCGTGTTGGGTGGCAGCGGACGCCTGCCCCTGCCGGGATCCGGCCGCACGCTGGAACGCTGGCAGGCGCTCGCTGCGGTCGCGGCCGTCGACCTGGCCATCGCCAAGCTGTTCGAAGGCCAT
>CAIQMJ010001303.1 GCA_903872875.1 uncultured Variovorax sp. | reverse complement strand
GGACGGAGAGAAATTTGCTCCGAGCAATGATCGATTTGGATTCTGGGGTACTTGGTCTTTTTGGGGGGATTTGGGGGCGGTTTCTCATTCTGTAAGACGCGAAGATGTTTTTGTAAGGAAGCAGGAGTTCGCTAAATGGCGTTTGAAATACTATTATCCTAAGCATGGGCTAGGAGCAGGGAAAAAGCCAGAATCCAAATACTCTTTGCTTTCGCGTGAGTGCGTCGACGACGACTTTAAGTCGCCGCAACTTCTATGGATGTGCGAAGCTGCTCGTCTCTTTTGGTTTAACGAGTCGATCATCCCGAACGAAGGCGACACGTATCCTTCAGCAAAAAAAATAGTGGCTTGGTTTATGGATCGCGAGGACGGCTCTTTTAACAAAACAAGTGCCGAACATGCAGCGAAGTTAATCAAACCGAGCTTTGCCAGGGTTAGTAACAGAGATTGAGTAGCGGCCTGCTAGGTGCTGCCTCAAATTACTGATTTTGTCAAGGATGACTGGTTTGGGGTGCACAGCAGACTCGCTGCGATTCGCAAACTGAGGTGTGGCTGGAAAAGTTCGGGTCTTCAAGAAAGGACCTGTATGACCCATTCCCCCGGCTTCGGCCGTTCCCTCAATGCCACCGTTCGAGAGCCTCATGTGGGCGAAGAGTGCCACCAAAAGTTCAGCGTGTTGACGCGTGGAGCGGTGGCTGACCTGTCTATTGGCAGGCCGTCCGTCGCCTCCGACAGCGGTTACACCGCAGCGGCAAAGTATGAAACCGCTAGCTCGCTGTGTGGTCCAGTCCGAGCGGGAGGCCCATTAACGCCCCGGATCTTGCGTCTGCCTGAAGTCGTACGCCGCGTCGGGCTGAAGCGTTCCAGTATCTATGGCCGGATGAACCCGAGCTCGAGGCAGTTCGATGAAAGCTTTCCCAAGCCTGTCAAGCTGACCAGTCCAGGTGGACCGACCTGCCGCCGCAAGGGCGCCGTGGGTTGGTTCGAGTCGGACATCGACAAGTGGCTCGCGAACCTGGGGGGCGATCGCCCGGGCGGCGAGGACTGAGTTTCAGTCGCTCCTTTTGGCTCTCCGTTGTCGCCACGGCTCATTCGGCCATTGGCGACGACGTTGGACCATGCCATCAACATTTCCCAGGATCTCAGCCTCATGAACTGCTTCAACAAAGATTTTCTGTTTCCGATTGACCCGCACCGTCGTCAAGTGATGGCGCGTTGGGAGCGCCTGCAGATTGGTGTCCCCTTCTCCGACCTCGAGGACCACGTTCGTCGTCAGCACCCCGCACCCGGTGACTGCGGCCTTTACTGTCCAACGTTCGCTATCGCCGCCGAGCCTGCTGCGTGGGACCGCTTCACGAAGCCCATCAAGCGCAAGCAGATCGCTGCGCTCGAAGCGGCTGTGGCCTACTGCTTGGCGGCGAAGGTCCCCGAGCCGAAAGCAATGCACGACTTGCTCGCCGGTGTGCGCGTCATGTGCGACTGCTTCGACGCTCTGGAAGCCGCCGAAGAGGATGCCATACGCAAGCGCGCGGAATGTCGTGTTAAGGGCGGCAAGGCGCGTCAGGAGCGACTGCGGCCGGTCCGTGAGTACGCCGTTCACCTGTGCCGCAAGCTGCAGCCGGAGGGCGGCTGGAAGAGTGCCACCGCGGCGGCCCGAGCCATTGAGTCGCAAGTGAAGGAGTTCGCCAGCCGCCATGGCTACTCGATATTCTCGGGCAACGACTACATCCGTACGATCCGCGGCTGGCTGAAGGCGAATGGATCCTTGAGTGCGTCGGAAAGCTGACGGCGCTCCAGCCGACGAACATATGCCCCGTCTTCACGGGGCATTTTTTATGCCGCGGCGGCCTGAAATACTGGTTTTCGTGTGCCTACCGCCCTGACGGAAAGCACGCTAAGATGGACTGTTGAAATACACAGTATCCATTGAAGAATGGATCGGGGAGTAGCCGCAAGTGGGCGATTTCCGCCTCATTTTGCCGAACAGCTTTTAATATTTTCTTATGACCGCTCGTGGCGCCGACCGAACTTAGAGGCTTCATCCTCACGCGCCACTGCCGTGATGCGAGGGATGGTACCGAGATTGAGTACTGGCTTGCAACCGAGCAAGGGCCGCGCAAGCTCCAGTTACGCGGGCAGACTTCGGTAGCCTTCGCCGCAGCCCGGCACCGTCCAGTCATCGAGTCTCAACGGGCCGTACTACCTGGTTTGGAAGTGCGCGAACTCGCGCTCCGTTCTTTCGAGCAAGAGCCTGTCATTGGCGTCTACGCGCGTCACTTTCGGCAGTTGGGTAAGCTGGCTCGCGCTCTGCAGGCCGAGGGAGTATCTCTCTACGAGGTCGACGTGCGTCCGCATGACCTGCCCCCTTCTGCCGTACCGTTCATAACGAGGAAGTCCGGGGTTGCAAGATTAATTGATCTCGATCTCAGTGGTCGTTGAGCTGGCTCGAGCTGCATCGCCAGCGCGCTGGCGATGCAGCTCGGCGAACTTCGCCGGCGGCATTCGCTGGCAACTGCTGTGCGGCCTGACCTCGTTGTAATCCTGGCGCTAGAGCGTGATGGCCGAGCGGGCCTGCTGCAGCGTCTCGAACCACTGTTCGTTCAAGCACTCGTCCCTGAACTTGCCGTTGAAGCTCTCGATGTAGCCGTTCTGCATGGGCCGTCCCGGCTCGATCAGGATGTGACGGATGCCGTGGGTCTGCGCCCAGCCCATGAACGCACGGCTGGTGAACTCCGGGCCGTTGTCGGTGCGCACAGCCAGCGGGTACAGGTACTCGCCGTGGTCGTTATAGGCGCGCCGCGTTATGAGCCCGTGTTCCGCCCAGCGAATGAGCGTCTGCTCGTGGATGTTCAGGCGTGCAGCGGCTTCTTCCTTTGTGAGCATGCCCCGATCCCGAAGTCGGTCGTACAGCGAACGCAGGCCATAGCTGTGGACGAGATAGGCAACGCGCTTGGCATTGAAGCGTGCGTCCGAACGTCCTGGTCGAGCGGCTCCGCCAGGACGTATTCCTTTCTCGTTCAACAGTTCGGCAATCGCGGTGTACGTGTGCTGCTCGAGCAGCTCGTCGACGAGCTCGACGACTCTCGGCTGCGTCCTTATTTGCTGCGCCGATGATCTGCGATTCAACGTCGTGACCGTCTGCGTTTTGCCGCCCTTGAAGCGCACGTGAACCTTGGTGATTCCCTCTGCGGGCAGCGTGATCAACGTGGCATCTTCGATGATGAGGTCGATCATTCTCTTGCGCTCGCGGTTCGGCGTGCGGGGATCGGCCCACAGTCGTTTGAAGTCGGCTGTCATCGCCACGGACTGGTCGCGCCTCTCCGCGTCAAGCAGTC
>CAIQMJ010001302.1 GCA_903872875.1 uncultured Variovorax sp. | reverse complement strand
GAACTGGTTGCGCGCGACCAGGATCACCAGGATGACGCCGGCAAGCTTCAGGAACTCCTCGGTGATCGGTCCCGCGATCGCCGGTCCCCAAACGGCCACGAACTCCGGCGACACCAGCTTGGCGCACAGGCTCTGTATGGCGGCGTTCGCCGGCGCCGCGAAGTAGACCGCGCCGAGGCCGCCCCATGCAAAGGCAAGGAGGTAGGCTTCCGGCGGATGCTGCTCCAGCAGGTCGAGCGTGCGGAAGACGAGAAAAAAGGCCAGCGTGTAGATGCCCCAGACCAGCAGTCCGAGGAACGCAGTGACGGGCACCACGCGGAACCCCATGGAGAAGGTCTGGACGATGTAGAACAACCCGTTGACGATCAGCGCAGCCAGCAGCCAGAAGGCGGCGCGATGGGGCTGGAAGAAGGAGTCGGTGCCGACCGGCCACGCATCGTCGCCGTCATTCTCGAGCGCGATCGGGTTCACGGCGGCGCTCCCATGTCCATCGACTCCAGCATGGTGCGGGCGTCGATCAACGCGTCGTTCAGGCCATCGTTCGCGCCGTAGAAGTTGACCTGCAGCAGCGCCTGCCGCTGCAGGTCGACCACCTGCCAGAAGCGTCCCGCCAGCGTCGGGCCGTAATAAGAGAAGGTCTTGCCCTGCATGCCCCAGCCGTTGACGAAGTCCGACACGTCGCCGTCGATGCGCAGGCCCTGGCCGCGCTCCATGAGCCGCTGCTGCCGCAGCATCGGCCCGTCCGGCCCGCCGGCCCATGGCCCTGTCGTGACAAGGAACGTGTGACTGCCCTTGAACAGCATCAGTGACCTGCCGGCTTTCGAACGGGCCACGTCCATTTCCCAGCCGGCTGCCGGCACGAAGCGGGCGGGTCCGAGCGTCAAGGTCTGCCCGGCAACCAGCGTCCGGCTGCCCGGCGTGTGCTTGTCCCAGAATGTCAGCGCGCCGACATAGATGCCGATCGCCGCGAGAACCGCGAGCGCGCCCGGCCAGGTGCGGTAGGGAATTCGGCGTGACGGCGCGTGCATGCGTTCGATCGTGCCATACGAATCCGGTGCGCTGGCCGAGCCCGGAGTCCCTATCATCCCCGGCAATCAACTCGGGGGTCGATGATGCGCATGGGACGGAGAACACGGTCAATCGCACAGTCTGCAGTCTGCGCATGGATGGCCGCTCTGGCATGGCCGGGCGCGAAAGCCGAAGAGCCCGTCGTCTGGCCAACCGCCGCCTGGACGGAGAGCACGCCGGAGGCGCAGGGCATGGACTCGGCGGCGCTCGCGGAGCTCGTCGAATTCGGCCGGGCGAACGCCATGGACAGCCTGCTCGTCACCCGCCATGGCAGGCTGGTCGCCGACGCCTACTACGCGCCGTTCCGCGCAGACCTCAAGCATGCCGTGAACTCGACGACCAAGGGCGTCGTCGGCACGCTCACGGGCATGGCGATCCAGGACGGCTTGCTGGCTTCGCGCGAACAGCCGGTGCTCGATTTCTTCCCGGACCGCGGCATCGCGAACCTCGATGCGTCGAAGAAGGCGCTGACCCTCGGCCATCTGCTCGACATGACCTCCGGCTTCGACTGGAAGGAAAAGCTCGACGACTCCGTGCCGGAAACCATGCTGCAGATGGGCCGCAGCAGCGACTGGCAGGGCTTCGTCCTGGACCGGCCCATGGCAGCGGCGCCCGGCGCCGACTTCAACTACAACAGCGGCAACCCGCATCTCCTGTCGGCCATCCTGGCGAAGAAGACCGGCGGCAGCACGCTCGCCTACGCGCAGAAGCGGCTGTTCGGGCCGCTGGGCATCCAGGACGTTCGATGGAACAGGGACCCACAGGGCATCGAGATCGGCGGCTGGGGCCTCTACCTGCATCCGCGCGACATGGCGAAGATCGGCTATCTCTACCTGCGCAACGGCCAGTGGGATGGACGCCAGCTGCTCCCCGCAGCCTGGGTCGACCAGGTGTTCAAGGCGTCCGTCGACATGGGCTTCGGGGTCGCGCCGGTCTTTCGCTATGCCAACGGATGGTGGACGGTTCCGGCCAAGCGCGCCTACATGATGGTGGGGTTCAACCGGCAACTCATCATCGTGCTGCCCGACGTCGACATCGTTGCAGTGGTCACGGGTCGCCGCCACTACCCGATGGTCGCACTGATCGACAGGCTCACGGCCTCGGTGCGGTCGCCCCGGCCCTTGCCGGAAGACGGCAATGCGAGGGCCCTGCTGACAGAACGCATCCGCGACGCGGCCGTGGAGAAGGCAAGCCCGGTGGCGCCTGCGCCCGCACTGGCTGCCGGCGTCTCGCGCAAGACCTGGCAGTTCGACCGCAACACGCTGGGCGTGAGGAGCCTCGTGCTCGACCTGGGGGCCGAGGACGCCACATACGAGCTCGTCACCAGCGATCGCTCCGGCGCGCCGGGCAAGCCGGTCATGGGTCGCATCGGCCTCGACGGCTACTTCCGTGTCACGGGCGGTGGCGCCCCCGTCGCGACCAAAGGCGACTGGCTGGATGCGCAGAGCTTCCGGATCATCTCGCGCGCGTTGAGCGATGGCGATGTGTCGGTCTACACGCTTCGCTTCGATGGCGTGACCGTGAATGTGGCATTCGAGAACAACCGCGGGTTCAGGACGCAGGTCCAGGGCCGGATTGCGCAGTAGCTGCGCGCGAACGCAGGGCGAGCGCGGTCAACGGACCACCATCGCCAGCAGGACGGCCGTCAGCAGCCCCAGATAGACCTTCGCATGGATGCGGTCGGGAATCGTGCCGATCCATGGCGTGGCCGCGCGAATCCCGATCCACGAGCCGGCCACCAGCGCGACCCAGGCCCGCACATCGACATGGCCCACATGCCAGTCGCCCAGCGGCGGCGCCGAGCCCGAGGCCAATGCCGCGTAGGTGGTGGTTCCGGCCAGCGCCACCGGCAAAGAGAGTGGATTGGCCATGGCAGTGGCGCGGGTCATCCCGATGCCGCGCCGACGCATGAGCGGCACCGTCATCACGCTGCCGCCCACGCCAAGGAAGGCGGCCACGGCACCCACGACGATGCCCGAGAAGGCAGTGCGCACACGCGATGGCGGCCCTCCCGGCGCCGGCTTCGACAGGAAACCCGGTCGCAATCCGCAGTCGACGATCGTCAGCGCCAGATAGAGTGCAAACGCCCATCGCAGCCAGTCGCCGGGCACGGCAGTCGCGACGATCGCACCCGATACCGAGCCGATGCCGATGGGCCCGAGCAGCGGCCTGATCTGCGTCCAGTCCAGCGTGCCCGCACGCTGATGCCGCAGCGTGGCGAGCAGGGCGCTGAAGATCATGACGCCGGTCGATGTCGCGACGGCGATCTGCATGGCGGACTGGCCGATCACGCTGTCCCTGCCGTGGACGCCAGACAGCAGCCGATAGAGCACCGGCACGACGACGAAGCCGCCGCCGAAGCCGAACAACACCGTGGTGACGCCGGCCATGCATCCGCATGCGGCCAGCAGGAAATAGAACTGCATCGAGAAACCCTTGTCGAAGGGCTCAGGATAGGCAGCCGGCGCGTGGCGTGCCTGCGGAGATTGGTCAACAATCCTCGCGTTCCGGCCAAGCTGATCTTCCATGCGCAATGTCCCGCTCTCCGAACTCGATGCCACGCCCCGGCCGGTCCTGGCCATCGGGACGGACTACGCGCCCGGCACCCTGCTCGAGACACACAGCCACCGCCGCGCACAGTTCCTGTACGGCGCCACCGGCCTGATGGAGGTCGGCACCCATGACGGTGCCTGGGTCGTGCCACCGCACAGCGGCGTCTGGATTCCGGCCAACAAGCCGCATCGGGTGCGCATGGTGGGTGTCAGCACGCGCAGCCTTTACATCGAACCGGCCGAGGTGCCGCGCACCGGCACGCAGTGCGAGGTGCTGAAGGTATCGCCCTTGCTGCGCCATCTGCTGATGGAAGCCATCGATGTGCCGGCGGTCTATGACAGGCGCGGGCGCGACGGCGCATTGATGGCGTTGCTGTTGCATGAGGTGGCCCGTGCCGAGACCCAGCCCTTCTTCGCACCGCTGCCGCGCGACCCGCGCCTCGTCGCCTTGTGCACGGCCTTCCTGTACCAGCCTCGGGTCCATGACTCGCCGCGCGATTGGGCATCGAAGCTGTACCAGAGCGAGCGGACCTTCAGCCGCTTCTTTCGCGCCGAGACCGGCATGGCCTTCGGCGACTGGCGGCAGCAGGCATGCCTGCTTGCCGCGTTGACGCGATTGGCCGGCGGCCAGTCTGTGACGGCCGTCGCGCTGGAGCTGGGCTACGACAGCCCGAGCGCGTTCTCCACGATGTTCCGCAAGCGACTGGGTCGGCCGCCCTCCGAGTTCATCGAACCCTAGACGGCCCGTCGGCGCACCGCATGCGTCAGTCGACCTCGGCGATCAGCTCGATCTCGACACAGGCGCCCATCGGGATCTGCGCCACGCCGAAGGCACTGCGCGCATGCGCGCCCCGCTCGGGCCCGAACAGCTCCGCGAAGAGTTCGCTGGCGCCGTTGGTCACCAGGTGCTGTTCGGTGAAGGCGCCGGTGGAGTTCACCAGGCTCGTCAACTTGACGATGCGCCGGACCCGATCCAGGTCGCCGGTGGCCGCATGCAGCGTGCCGAGCAGGTCGACCGCGACGGCGCGTGCCGCCTGCCTTCCTTCGTCGGTCTGCAGGTCGGTGCCGAGCTGGCCGACCCAGACCCTGCCGTCCTTCTTTGCAAGGTGGCCCGAGAGAAAGACGAGCTTGCCGGCCTGCACGAACGGGACGTAGGCGGCAGCGGGAACGGACACCGAGGGCAGGCTGATGCCGAGGCTTGAAAGCTTGTCGTAGATGCTCATGAGTGAGGCTCTGTAGGGGGGGAACGGTCAAAGGGGGAAGTTGACGAGCGGAGCGAGGCCGAAGGCGGTCGCCCGACAGGAATTCTGCGAGGTCGGCGCGCTCGCGTCGTGCCGTTTCCTGCGCGCCGGCTCACGATTCTTCGCAAACGTGCGGGCGGCCTGGGAGCGGGCAGGTTCCAGGAAAAAGCCGATCCGCAGCGCAGGACTCTGAAAGACGCATGCGGCAAGCGTTCGAACAATCGGACGAGCACTTCCCGCCCCACCTCCGCCAGAAAGCCTGCAGTGAGCCTTCAACGCTTCGCCCTCCACATCGCCATTCGCCTTGCCGCCCCTCTCGCCCTTGGACTGGCCTTGGCCGGGCAGGCCGGCGCGCAGACCGCTTCGCCGGATCCAACCGCGGAAGCCGAAGGCGCGAAGACGGTGGCGCTGCTCAAGCAGCTCATCCGCTTCGACACCTCCAACCCTTCGGGCGACACCGCCGCGCTGGCGGCCTTCCTGCGCACGCAGTTCGAGCCGCTGGGCGTGCAGATCGATGTCATTCCCGCACCCAACGGCAAGGCCGTTCATTTCATCGCGCGCCTGAAGGGCGATGGATCGAAGAAGCCGGTGCTGGTGGCTGCCCATGCCGACGTGGTGCCGGTCGAGCGCGACAAGTGGAGCGTGCCGCCGTTCGAGGGCGTCGAGAAGGACGGCTTCGTCTACGGCCGCGGCGCCATGGACTTCAAGGGCGGCATGGCCGTCTTCGCGCGCGCTGTCATGCGGCTCGCCGAGCAGAAGGTGCCACTGGCACGCGACGTGATCTTCCTGGCCGAGGCCGACGAGGAGCAGGGCCAGTACAACACGACCTGGCTCGCCAGGGACCACTGGGACAGGATGGACGCGGAGTTCGCCCTCAACGAAGGCGGCTACATCCTGCAGGACGCAGCGGGCGTCGTGCGACAGGTCAACGTCACGACCGTCGAGAAGATGTCCGTCGTCCTGCGCCTGCGCGCCAATGGCCCGGTGGGCCACGCGTCGCGGCCGTTGCCGTCGAACGAGACCGCCAACGGCAAGCTGATCGCCGCGCTGGAGAAGCTGTCGGTGTACGAGCCGGGCATCCAGCTGATTCCCCAGACGCGCGCCTATCTCGCCGCGCTTGCCAGGCAGAACCCCGGCCCGGTTGCGCGAGGCATCGACAAGATCCTGGCCGGCGCCGACGCGCGTACCCAGGCCGAGGGCGAGCGCGAACTGCTGAAGGCCAAGTCGTCCGATGCGCCGCTGCTGCGCGCGCTGATGCACAACACCATGGCGATCACCATGTTCAAGTCGGGCCAGGCCGCGAACGTGATCCCCGGCGAGGCCGAGGCGATCATCAATGCCCGGCTGCTGCCCGGCGCCACGACGGACCAGTTGATCGACGAAGTGAAGCGCGTGGTGCACGATGATTCCGTCATCGTCGACTTCGCCACGCCGGCCTCGCAGGAAGCCACGCGCAACTACTACCTTGCGAAATCGAAGACCCCCGAATCGTCGACGTCCACCGAGCTCTACCAGTCGCTCCAGAAGAACGCGGCGCTGATCTGGCCGCAGGCGCAGACGGTTCCCGTGCTGTTCGAGGCCGGTACGGATGCCGTGGCGTGGCGCGAGAGGGGCGTGCCGGTGTACGGCATCTACCCGTATCCGCTCGATGCGGACATCCTCAAGGGCATGCATGGCCATGACGAGCGCATCGCCGTGCGCTCGCTGTACGAGGGCACGGACTGGGTCTATCGCATCCTGCTCGACGTGGCGAAGAAGTGAAGCGCATGCCCTTCGATCTGCAGCGGCTGCGCGCCGAGACGCCAGGCGTCGCGCACCGCGTCCACCTCAACAACGCCGGCGCGGGGCTGATGCCGCGCCCGGTGCTGGACCGGATGGTCGCCTACCTGCACCGCGAGGCGGACATCGGCGGCTACGAAGCGGCCTACGAGGCATCGGCCGAACTGGACGCGGTCTACGGCAGCGTGGCCCGGCTGGTCGGCGCATCGCCGTCGGAGATCGCGCTGACCGAGAACGCGACCGTGGCCTGGCAGATGGCGTTCTATGCGCTCGGCTTCAAGGCGGGTGACCGGATCCTCACGGCGCGTGCGGAATATGCGGCGAACTACGTGGCCTTTCTCCAGGTGGCGAAGCGCACGGGCGTGGCGATCGACGTCATCCCCGACGACGCGGATGGCGTGCTCGACCCCGACGCGCTCGAACGCATGATCGACTCCCGCGTGCGCTTGATCGCGATCACCTGGATGCCGACCAACAGCGGCCTCGTCAATCCCGCGCAGGAGGTCGGCCGGATTGCGCGCGCGCACGGCATTCCGTATCTGCTCGATGCATGCCAGGCGGTTGGGCAGACACCGATCGATGTCGAGCGGCTCGGCTGCGACATGCTGTCGGCGACCGGGCGCAAGTTCCTGCGCGGCCCGCGCGGCACGGGCTTTCTCTATGTGCGCAAGCCGCTGCTCGTCACGCTCGAGCCGCCGATGATCGATCACTTCGGGGCCGTGTGGGTCGCACCTGACCGCTATGAGCTGCGCCCCGATGCGCGCCGGTTCGAGACCTGGGAGAACAACTATGCGGCGCGGCTCGGGTTGGGTGCCGCCGTCGACTATGCGCTCGCCGTCGGGCTGCACGAGGCCGAAGTGCGCTGCCGCGAACTGGCCGCGACACTGCGCGCGCTGCTGCGCGATGTGCCGGGCATCGAACTGCACGATGCCGGCCGGGAGCTGTCCGCGATCGTGTCGTTCTCGGTCCGTCGACACGCAGCCGCGGCAGTGAACCTGCAGCTTCTGCGCGCGGGCATCAATGTCAGCCATTCGAAGCCCTCCAGCGCGCTGCTCGATCACCTGGCCCGCGACCTGCCGACGGTGCTGCGCGCATCGCCGCACTACTTCAACACGCCGGAGGAACTCGACGAACTGGCGGCTGCGCTGCGCAGCCTGAGCTGACCGCGCGGCCGGCCTGTTCCGTCAGCGATGGCAGGCTCTCCACTGCAGCGGCGACTGGCCCGTATGGCGCTTGAACTGTGTCGCGAAATGGCTCGACGACCCGAAGCCGCAGGCCAGTGCCACATCCAGAATGCTCTTCTCGCCGGCGCCTGGCCGATCGATGGCGCAGAGCAGCCGGCATGCCTGCTGTACGCGGGCCTGCAGGATGTACTGGTGAGGCGAGCTGCCGGTCGCATCGCGGAACACCCGGCAGAAATGGAACTGGCTCATGCCGGCTATTGCGGCCAGATCCGCGAGCAGCAACGGCGATGCGAGGTTCGCCTCGATGTGGCATTGCACGGCTGTCACCGCGTCAGGCTCGGCGGCCGGTTGTGGCGACGCACCCAGCTGCCTGGCGATGCGTGCCAGCAGTGCCTTCGCCAGAAACTCCGTTTCGCCGGCGCCATCGGGACTGCCATCGCCGAGGTCTGCCAGCAGCGCCTGCGCCAGCGACAGCAGCGCGCCATTGGGCGGAATCGCCCGGTGCGCCGTCAGCAGGTCGCGGCTGCGGATGCCGCGCTCGGCGCAGCAGGCGGCCAGCAACTCCAGCGAGATCACGAACACGACGAGCCTGGCGCTCGGTGGCGCAGGTGGAACGCCCTCGACATGGGCGGGCGTGTGCCTGTGCCGCAGCGCGACGTTCGGCGGCGTGATCAGCAGGTCGTTCCGGCGGCAGAGCACCGCACCGTTCGCGCCCGCGCCATCGGTTTCGGTGCTGAACGCCGGCCCGATGTTGAGGCAGATGCGCAAGCTGTCCATCGGCGCTACCGCGTACTCGGCGCCCACGATGTTCAGGATCGACAGTCGCACGTGCGGCGATGCCGATGGCACCCGGTGCGGAGTGCCCGGTGCTGCAAGCGGCTGCGTCACGACTGCGCGCCTGCGCACGATTGCGCAAGCCGCCGCATCGCACCGCACGATCGAAAGAGACGGCGCAGGCGATGGATCGAACAATTCATTCTCCGATTCCCCACTGGAAGTTCCTCCATGAGATTCATGCAACTACACAGCGCCGTCGGCGCGTTCGCCATCGTGCTCACCAGCGCGATGCCCCTGCTCGCCCATGCCGACAAGCTGGACGACGTGCTCAAGCGCGGCTACCTGATCGTCGGCACGACCAGCGCCACGCCGCCCTTCGGCTGGAAGGACGAGACGGGCGAGCTCAAGGGCTTCGACGTCGACATGAGCCGTCTCATCGCCAAGGCGCTGTTCGGCGACCCGACCAAGATCAAGTTCGAGCTGGTCAGCAACGACACCCGCTGGCCCGCGCTGCAGAACGACCAGGTCGACCTGCTCGCGCATTCGGCCACCATCACGCCGTCGCGGCTGGTGCGCGTCGGCTTCACGCCGCGCTACTTCGACACCGGCATCACCGTCGTCGTCAAGAGCGACTCGAAGATCAAGGCGCTGGCCGACCTGAACAACCCGGCCGT
>CAIQMJ010001301.1 GCA_903872875.1 uncultured Variovorax sp. | reverse complement strand
TTGGGATAACCCTGTGCCGCAGCTGCGGCACAGAAGGCAAGCCCCGCGGCCAGCGGCAGCAGGCGGGACAGTTTCGAGACAAGGTTTTTCATCGTGTGGCTCCTTTGTTCTATGAATGGAATGGCGTGGCGAGCGGTGCCGCCGGCCTCAGGTGTGCGCGTCCGGTCCCGGGGTCTCAGAGGTCGAGCGTGAGCGTCGCCGTCCGGGCGCCGGAGCAGCACACCATCACCGATTTGTTGGCGCGCTTTTCCTCGGCGGAGAGGAAGCGGTCGCGGTGGTCCGGCACGCCTTCGAGCACCTCGACGCGGCAGCTGCCGCAGATGCCTTCGGAGCACGCGAACCCGACGTTGACGCCGGCATCGAGCAAGGCGTCGAGCATGGTTTCGCCTGCTTCCACCTCGATCGTCCTGCCGCTGCGGTTCAGTGCGAGCGTGTAGCCGCCAGCGGCCGGGACGATGTCGCCGCCCGAGAAATACTCGAGGTGCGCAAAGCCCGCCGGCCGGTCGGCCGTCAGTTCGGTGAATGCGGCCAGCATGCGTTCAGGGCCGCAGCAGTAGATGTGCGTGCCGGCCTCGGTGTCGGCGATCAGCGCGCGCATGTCGAGCGAGGTGCCTGCGGCGTCGTCATGCAGGACGATTCGCGACGGGTCGTAGCGTGCCAGCCGGTCGAGGAACGCGGCCTGCTCGCGACGCCTGAATGCGTGGTGCAGTGCCCACGGACGGCCGAGCGCTTCGAGCCGCTCGATCATCGCGAACATCGGTGTGACGCCGATGCCGCCCGAGATGAGCAGCGTTCGCGCGGCCTCTTCGTTCAACGGAAAGTTGTTGCGTGGCGGCGCGATGCTGATGACATGGCCCGCCCGCCAGTTCTCGTGGATGAAGCTCGAGCCGCCACGGCTGTCGGGGTCGCACTGGACTGCGATCTCGTAATGGTCCGGGACAGAGCCGTCGTTGAGGAGCGAGTAGCTCCGGTTGATGCCGTTCGGCAGGTGCACGTCGATGTGCGCGCCGGCCGTGCAGGAGGGAAAGTGCTCGCCGGCCAGGGGTTCGAGCGCGTAGCTCATCACCCCATTGGACTCCCAGCGAGCCGTGCGAATGCGTGCGTGCATGAATATTTCAGCCTGGACGTGGCGCGTCGGCGCCTGAATGACGGCGCTGCGCCCGCGGGAGGGGCGTAGCGCGGTGAATGGCTCAGGCCTCGATCGGCCAGCGTGTTGCCGTGGCGAGCTGCGCCTTGTATGCGCCCTCCAGCGTGTCGGCCGGATCGTGCAGGAACGAGCCAGCGCGTGCGCCGAAGAAGACCTCCGGCTGTTCCGAGCCCGGCGGTTGCGCACCCTTGTCGCGAAAGGCGCGGGCTGCCATCAGCAGGCGGCGCCGGGTGCGCGCGATCATCTGGTCGGCGGGCGACAGGTGCTCGCCCGCATGGTTGGTGATCGGGCCCATGCTCTCGGTGACCGCCTGGTCCTGCATCGTGATGTTCGGGATGCCGGTGTACTGCACGCCGTTGCGTTGCGATTCGCGGTCCATGCCCCAGTCGTTGGCTTCGGTGTCCTTGCATTTCCATCGGCCGTACCAGTCCGTCGTGTGCGGCGCGTATTCGAACTTCTCGTAGAGCGGCTCGCCGGTCTTGCGGGTGGAGATATAAGCGGGATTGCCTTCGTCCACGCCGCCGGAGATGTCGAACAGCATTGCGTGCGTGTCGTCCATCGGCACCCAGGCACGCGCGATGGCGCGGGACGAGAACTTGGCGTTCGGTGTCTGCGTCCAGAAGG
>CAIQMJ010001300.1 GCA_903872875.1 uncultured Variovorax sp. | reverse complement strand
TGATGCAGGACCGTTGCAAGCGCGTCCACGCATTTCGCCTGACCCACTCGCCATGAGTGGGCCAGGCGAAATGCACAGGGCGTAGCAACAGCTCTACTGAACTCGGGAAGGTGATATAGGTCTGAAAAAAAATAGGATCGACTTTCAAGCTGCCGACCAGCTCAGATCAGATCGTTCAAGGCTTAGTAGGAGTCCAAGTGCAGACACAATTGCGATATGAACACTCCAAATCGCCTTGCTGAAGCTGTGTTTGTGATTGAGCATGCCGGTCACGGTTCGGCCAGGGTCGAGGATCAGCGACATGGTGGATGGCATCACCGATTCCTGAATGTGACGGGTCGCTGGTCGGCCAAGGGCACCCGCGCGATCCAGCTGCTTGCCTGGAGCGACGGCAAGGAAGCTGAAGCGGCAGCAACCATTGCGAGCAAGGCACGCAGTCGCCCGATCATCGTGTCGTCGCTGGGCGGAAACGGACTATTTGCAGATCAGTTCGTGGCCTTTGGCGAACACCATGCAGCGGCATTGCTCGGAAATCTCCCCTACGCCACGGCAGCAGCCCGGAAGCTGGAAGAGCTACGAATAAAAACCATCGACTTCGCCTGTGCGGTGCTACGTGTGCATCGCGCCACCGCGGGCGAAGAAAGGGAGCGGCTGCTCAAGTCCGAAGGACGCTTGCTGCTGCAGACACATCGTGCAAATGCTTTCTCGGCCATGCAATTTCTGACTGGTAAGAAGGCCGCTGAAATCCTGGCAATGCTCGAGGCGGGTGAACTCGACACCGATGGAAAGCTCTCCGTCGAAGAACTGCGTGAAGCCATCCTGCTTGCCAAGAGCTGCGCCTGACTGCTCACGAATGGGCGCGAGGCAACGGACGATGCAGAAATGACTTCCCCTGGATGGCACGTGGAGACAAGGGGCGCCACTAGCGGTATCGCAAACGATGGATTCACCGTTCCGTTGAAGTGGGTCCATGACGCCGAGACTAGAGCCGCGCGCTATATCCATGACCCAGGGCAGCAGCTCCGTCAGCGCCGAAGCCGGCTGTGTCGGCAGTCGTTCCAATACCTCCTTGAGATACGCATAGGGCTCCAGCCCATTGAGCCGAGCGGTGTGCAGCAGGCTCATGATCGCGGCAGCCTTTTGGCCCGCACGCAGGCTCACTGCGCACAGCCAGTTCCTGCGTCCCAAGGCGATGGGGCGGATCAGGTTTTCGATGCGGTTGGCAGCCAACTGACGAGAGGACGTTTGAGAGCGTCGCTCTAAGCGGCTAGCCGGCAGTCGAGCGAAGCCAACGGTTGAGCAGGCCTGCAGTTATCGCTACGCCTGCGAGCAGAAGCACCATTCCCGACAGTCGAATGACGCTGAAGCTCTCGCCATAAACCAGCGACGACATGCTCAGGCCCACGGCAGGTGCCAGCAGTGCAAAAGGGGCGACGGTGCCGGCGGGATAGCGCTGCAGCAGATTTCCCCAGATCGCGTACGCCAGCACGGTTGCCAGTAGCCCGAGGTAGACCGGTGCCAAGAGGCCCCACATCGATGCGTGCGTCACTGCCCACAGGAGCGCCCCCGGTCCATCCTGCACGAACGAGAGCGCCAATGCGGGAACAGGAGGAACCAGACTGGCCCACACCATCAGGTGCAGCATGTTGACTTTGGACAGCCGCTTGATCACTAGGTTGCCGGTGGCCCAACTCAGCGCCGATGCGAGCATCAACGCGAAGGCCAATACAGGCACGTTGCCGTTGAGCGTCAGGCCGATCACGAACAACCCGATCAGGGCAACCACCATGCCGATGGTTTGTTGGGTGCTGGGCCGGTCTCCAAACATCAGGGCCGCGAAGACGACCGTGAAGAGCGCTTGGGTCTGCACCACGAAGGCGGTGAGTCCGGCGGGCATTCCAAATGCGATCCCGAAAAACTGCAGGAGGAATTGCCCGGTGAAGACGGTGAGGCCAATAAACACCACCGCCTTCCACGAAATTGCGGGCCGAGGCAGCCAAAGCACTCCCACGGCCGCCACCAGAAACCGCAGCGCGGTCAATTGCGGCGGTGTGAAGCTCTCCAAGCCGATCTTGCTGACGACAAATGCCACCCCCCAGACCACGGCGACCAGGATAGCGAGAAGCATGTGGAACGGTCGCATTTGTGGATCTCCTGTTGCGGCCCCCGCTTGGGACTCGGGCACTTGCATAGATTCAATGATTCGACGATACTTGAATTATGGAAGAAAATACTGTTGTCCGTTCTTTGATGGCACTTGCGCAGTCGGTTCGCCTTCGGGTGTTTCGCGCCTTGGTAGTTGCAGGTCCTGAGGGCATGACCCCAGGCGCGTTGACAGAAGCCCTGGCGGTTCCAGCGACCAGTCTCTCGTTCCACCTCAAGGAATTGACGAATGCCGGTCTCGTCTCGCAAGAGCGGCAGGGTCGGCACCTGATCTACCGGGCGTCGTTCGACCAAATGAATGACTTGCTGGCCTACCTCACCGAGAACTGCTGTCAAGGGCAGGCATGTCTCGCAGAGGCCGACACGTCGTGCGCTTGCTGACATTCGCGCCCACCGCCAAGCCATGAACCCCGAACTGGCCAGCACAGCTGACTTTGCGCAAGTGCGAGCGCTGCTGCTCGCTTGCGAATTGCCCGAGAACGACCTGAACCTCAGTCACATGGACGATTTCCTGGTGCTTCGATCCGCCGACGGTTTGGCGGGCTGCGTCGGGCTCGAGCGTGCGGGAAATGCAGGCCTGTTGCGCTCCTTGGCAGTAGCCCCTGAGAGTCGCAGCGTGGGCCTTGGCGACGTGCTGCTGCGCGCCATTGAAGCTAAGGCAGGAACCGCAGGCATTCAGCGGCTCTTCCTGCTCACGACAACCGCTTCCGACTTCTTCGCGGTGCGCGGCTACCTTCCCTGCCCGAGATCCGACGCGCCCGACACGATCCGGTCCACCACTGAATTCGCCAGCATCTGCCCCGCCTCAGCAACCTGCATGACCCGCCCGCTCGGATCGACGACTTCGAGCTAGGCGGATCGCCGGAACAACACCACCACTTCCCAACGCCCATCTAGGAGAACCTGTCATGAAGCGTTTCCACGTTCACCTGCATGTCGATGACCTGAGCAAGAGCATCGCCTTCTACTCCCACCTCTTTGCGGCAGAGCCTGCGCGCGTCGAGCGCGACTACGCGAAATGGATGCTGGACGACCCGCGGGTCAATTTCGCAATCTCCACAGTAGGCCATGGCGTCGGCATCGATCACCTCGGCATCCAAGCCGATGACGAAAGCGAGCTTGCTGAACTGAAGGTTCGCGCCCAAGCCGCGGACCGGACGCTGCTCGATGAAGGCGAAACCGTGTGCTGCTATGCCAAGAGCGAAAAGCACTGGGTCACGGATCCGCAGGGCATCGCCTGGGAACACTACCGGACGGTCGAGGCGGCCGTTGTGTATGGCCAGAGCCGCGCCACGGACGCACCAGCGGATGCTGCCAGCGCCTGCTGCGCCGGGCCCGTCGGTTTGAAAGCCATCCCGGTGGTGGCAGCCCCAAGCAAAGCCTGCTGCTGAAAGCACCCCATGACTGAACGCAAACACAACGTCCTCTTCATCTGCACGGGCAACTCCGCCCGTTCCATCCTGGCCGAGGGGATCCTCGACCACATGGGTTCGGACCGCTTCACCGCTTTTTCGGCGGGAAGCCATCCCAAGGGCGCCGTGCATCCACTCGCGCTGACCACATTGCGCAACCTGCACTTCAGGGACTCTGGCTACCGAAGCAAGAGCTGGGGTGAGTACGCGAAGGACGGCGCACCGCACATGGACTTCGTTATCACAGTGTGCGACCAGGCCGCCGGCGAGGTGTGCCCCATCTGGCCCGGCCAACCCATCACCGCGCATTGGGGCCTTGCCGATCCGGCGGCCTTCGAAGGATCGGACGAGGCGAAGCAACGCGCTTTCACTGACGCGGCTGTCACGCTCAAGCGCCGCATCGAGTTCTTGCTCTCGCTCCCCCTCGCCAAGCTCGAGACCTTGGCCATTCAACGCGAAGTTCGCGACATCGGAATCCGCTGACATGACGACGAATATCCTGATCCTCTGCACCCACAACTCGGCGCGCAGCGTGCTGGCAGAGGGCATGTTCAACCATTGGGCACAAGAACTGGGTGTCGACGCGCGCGCCTACAGCGCGGGTAGCGCACCCAGCGGCCGTATCAACCCGGTGGCAATCGAAGTGCTCGAGCAAGCCGACATCGACACCGCCAGTTATCGCAGCAAGAGCTGGGATGAATTCACGGCGCCTGACGCGCCCACCATGCGCGTGGTGATCACCGTTTGCGACAGTGCAGCCCAGGAAACCTGTCCCTACTGGCCCGGCTCGCCCGTGAAGATCCACTGGGGTTACCCGGATCCGTCGAATGTCGGGGCGAATGCGGATGAAAAGCGGGAGGCCTTCGAGTCCACCCGCCAGGCCATCGGCGAGCGCATGCGCAAGCTGGCTCAAATTCCCTTCGACGTCCTGAACGACGCGCAGTTGCGCGCGACCCTCGAAAGCATCTGATCCGGGTCTGGGGAGATTCCCAACCCGACGCAGCGGGCCGGGACCGCCCGTTTGCACATCTCGACTACCAACCAAGAAAAAATCTCAAATGCTCGCGGCCATCCTAATCTTCGTCTTCACGCTCGTGCTGGTCATCTGGCAGCCACGCGGCCTGGGCATCGGCTGGAGCGCTTCGCTCGGCGCCATCATCGCGTTGCTCTTCGGCGTGGTCCATCTCGCCGACATCCCCGTCGTCTGGGGCATCGTGTGGAACGCGACCGCGACCTTCGTTGCCGTCATCATCATCAGTCTGCTGCTCGACGAAGCCGGTTTCTTCGAATGGGCCGCACTGCACGTGGCGCGCTGGGGTAACGGGCGCGGCCGGCTTCTCTTCGCATTCATCGTGCTGCTGGGCGCAGCGGTCTCGGCACTCTTTGCGAACGACGGCGCCGCACTGATCCTCACGCCCATCGTGATGGCGATGCTTGTCGCGCTGGGCTTCACGCCAGCCGCCACCCTGGCCTTCGTGATGGCGGCTGGGTTCATCGCGGACACGGCCAGCCTGCCGCTGATCGTTTCGAACCTGGTGAACATCGTCTCTGCCGACTTCTTCAAAATCGGCTTCAACACGTATGCGTCGGTCATGATCCCGGTGAACATCGCGGCCGTGCTCGCGAGCCTGCTGGTGCTGATGCTCTACTTTCGTCGCGGCATTCCCGCGGGCTACGACGTGACCCAGCTCAAGGCGCCGGTCGACGCGATCCGCGATCCGGCAACATTCCGGGCAGGCTGGATCGTGCTGATCCTTTTGCTCATCGGCTTCTTCGGCCTGGAGCCGCTGGGCGTTCCGGTCAGTGCAGTGGCGGCCGTGGGCGCCGCCATCCTGCTCGCCGTGGCGGCGCGCGGACATGTCATCAGCACGCGCAAGGTGCTGCACGGCGCGCCTTGGCAGATCGTGATCTTCTCGCTGGGCATGTACCTGGTGGTCTACGGCCTGCGCAATGCGGGGTTGACCGGTCAGATTGCCTCGCTGCTGAACGTCTTCGCGGAAAACGGTGTTTGGGGCGCGGCCATGGGCACGGGCTTCCTCACGGCCGCACTTTCATCTGTGATGAACAACATGCCGACCGTGCTGATCGGCGCGCTTTCCATCGACGCGTCGAGCGCGAGCGGCATCGTCAAGGAAGCAATGATCTACGCCAACGTGATCGGCTGTGACCTCGGCCCCAAGATCACGCCGATCGGCAGCCTGGCCACGCTGCTCTGGCTGCATGTGCTCGAGAAGAAGGGCACGACTATCGCCTGGGGCTACTACTTCAAGGTTGGCATCGTGATGACCATCCCTGTGCTCGCGGTCACGCTGGCCGCTCTTGCGCTTCGCTTGAGCCTCGGCTGAAAACACGCCACCACTTCGAACCTACTGCTTTGAATCTCATGAGCGAAATCACCATCTATCACAACCCCGACTGCGGCACGTCCAGGAACGTGCTCGCATTGATCCGCAACACGGGCGAGGAGCCCACGGTCATCGAGTACCTGAAGACCCCACCCGATCGCGCCACGCTGAAGCAGCTGATCGCAGCCATGGGCGTGCCGGTGCGCGATGTGCTGCGCCGAAAGGGAACGCCTTACGACGAACTCGGCCTCGACGATACGAAGTGGACCGACGAGCAACTGATCGACTTCATGGGTCAGTATCCGATCCTCATCAACCGGCCGATCGTGGTTGCGCCGCTTGCCACGCGCCTGTGTCGGCCTTCCGAAGCCGTTCTCGACATCCTGCCGCGGCCGCAACTGGGTGCGTTCACCAAGGAAGACGGCGAAGCCGTGATCGACGAGAAAGGCCAGCGTGTCGCAAAGCCTTGATCTCCCCAACATCGATCCGGAAGCCTTTCGCCGCCCCGATCTGCACAGCCTCCTGCCGGCGACGCGCGCGGCACATGCACCGCGCATCCTGCTGCTCTACGGATCGGTGCGCGAGCGTTCCTACAGTCGGCTGCTGACCGAAGAGGCCGCGCGCCTGCTGCGCGCCATGGGCGCCGAGCCGCGCATCTACGATCCCCGCGGCCTGCCCCTGCCCGACGACGCGCCCGAAGATCACCCGAAGGTGCAAGAGCTGCGCGATCTGGCGCAGTGGGCAGAAGGCATGGTGTGGACATCGCCCGAACGGCACGGCGCGATGACCGGCATCATGAAAGCGCAGATCGACTGGATTCCGCTGGCCGTCGGCTCGGTGCGCCCCACGCAGGGCAAAACCCTCGCGGTCATGGAGGTGTCGGGCGGCTCGCAGTCCTTCAATGCCGTGAACCAACTGCGTGTGCTCGGCCGCTGGATGCGCATGATCACTATCCCCAACCAGTCGTCGGTGGCCAAGGCCTTCCTCGAGTTCGAAGAGAACGGTCGCATGAAGCCCTCGCCGTACTACGAACGCGTGGTCGACGTGATGGAAGAGCTGGTGAAGTTCACGCTTCTCACGCGCGACTGCGCGGATCACCTCGTCGACCGCTACAGCGAACGGCGCGAGAGCGCAGAGGCGCTGTCGAAGCGGGTCAATCTGCGCAGCATCTGAGCGAGGCGAATCCAACGTGCAAAGCAGGACCACGACAACGGTGATGCTGGGAGTGGCTCAGACCCTGGCATGGGCCTCGTCGTACTACCTCCCCGCGGTCCTGGCGAGCGCCATCGGCAAGGACATCGACATCTCCACATCCACGGTCTTCGGTGCTTTCTCGGTGGCGCTGCTCGTTGCCGCCAGCATTGGGCCCGTCGCCGGCCGGCTCATTGACCGTCTGGGCGGACGCCCGGTGCTCATCGCCAGCAACGTGGTGTTTGCCGCAGGGCTGGCCGCACTGAGCCAGGCCACGCATGCCAGCCATGTGTTCGCCGCTTGGGCGCTGATGGGCCTGGCCATGGGCAGCGGCCTCTACGAAGCGGCCTTTGCCACTGTGGTGCGACTGCACGGCCAAGAGGCGCGAAGGGCAATCACCGGTATCACACTGTTCGCAGGTTTTGCGAGCACCGTGGGTTGGCCGCTGTCGGCCTACCTGGAGAGCACGGTTGGCTGGCGCGGGGCGTGCCTTGCGTGGGCGGCGTTGCACCTGGTGATCGGTCTCCCACTCAATGTGCTGCTGCCACGGGCATCTCGTACCGATCAGGCGTCTAAGGATGCAACCGTCGTCGAGAAGGAGGCTGGCGCTGGACTTGCGCCAGCGCAGCAACGCCGCGCCGCCGTCCTGATGGCCTACGTCTTTGCCGTGACTTGGTTCATCAGCACGGCGATGGCCGCGCACCTGCCGGAACTGCTGCTGGCCAGCGGTGCCACGCTGGCTGCGGCGGTGGGCATCGCCGCCCTGGTCGGGCCGGCCCAGGTGGTGGGGCGAGTGATCGAATTCACCTTTCTCAAGCGTGCGCATCCGCTGCTGTCGGCCCGGTTGGCCACACTGGCTCACCCGCTGGGCGCGCTCTGCCTTGGCCTGCTCGGTACTTCGGCTGCTGCAGCCTTCGCAGTGCTGCACGGCCTGGGAAACGGCATCTTGACCATCGCCATTGGGACGCTTCCGCTCCTGATCTTCGGCGCCAAGGGCTACGGGCAGCGCCAGGGCTTCCTCATGGTTCCGGCGCGCATCGTGCAAGCCGGCGCGCCCTTCCTGTTCGGCATGGCCGTGGAACGATGGGGAGATGGTGCGTTGTGGTTCTCCGCCATGCTTGGCCTGTCTGCATGCCTTGCGCTGGTGGTCATGACGGCTGACATGAGGAAGGCACCACTTGTTGCTGCGGCGCATTGAAATCGGAGCTCTGATCGTCGTATGACCCACGACGTGATCATCGTCGGTGGTGGCCAGGCGGCGCTCTCAGTGGCGTACTTCCTGCGGCGGACACAGCGCTCGTTCTTGATGCTTGACGCCGAAGAGTCCAGCGGAGGCGCCTGGCAGCATGGTTGGGATTCGTTGAGGCTTTTCTCGCCGGCCGCGTGGAGTTCAATCGCTGGCTGGCCGATGCCAAACGCGGGCACAACTTACCCCGGCCGTGACCATGTGGTGAGCTACCTGCGAGACTACGAGAAGCGGTATGCGCTCCAGGTCGAGCGGCCCGTACTGGTGTCGTCGGTCACCCGCGTCGAGCAGGGATTCGAGGTGCAAGCTGATGACCAGAACTGGACGGCGCGAACGATCGTGAGCGCGACGGGCACCTGGCGCAAGCCATTCGTGCCCGCCTACCCAGGCATGGCGAACTTTTCCGGCCGCCAGCTTCATTCGGCGCACTATCGGAGCCCGTACGAGTTCAGGGGGCAGCGAGTCATGATCGTGGGCGGCGGCAACTCTGGTGCGCAGATCCTGGCTGAGGTTTCGCTCTCTGCTGCCGAGACCGTGTGGGTCACGCAGGAGGAGCCCAGGTTTCTGCCAGACGATGTTGATGGCCGGGTCCTGTTCGAACGCGCGACAGCGCGGTGGCGAGCGCACCAGGAAGGGCGGAGCATTGACGTGCTTCCTGGTGGATTTGGCGACATCGTCATGGTGCCGCCGGTGATGGATGCACGTGCCCGAGGGGTGTTGTCCTCGGTCAGGCCCTTCGAACACATGACGTCCCAAGGTGCGGTCTGGAGCGACGGCGCCTCTCGCAACGTTGATGCGGTGATCTGGTGTACGGGCTTCCGTGCAGCCCTGGATCATCTGATGCCGCTCGGCATTGTTGAGGACGGAAAGGTCGCGGTGGAGGGAACCCGGTCTCGCGACGTCCCTGGCCTGTGGCTGGTGGGCTACGGCGAGTGGTCCGGTCTGGCATCAGCAACACTCATTGGGGTGATGCGCACGGCCAGAAGCACGGCAAGCGAGGTCGATGCATTCTTGCGAACTGTGGATTCTGCAGTTCGCCATACATAACCTCCCCTGCTGCAGGCTGCGGCGTAATGATCAGCGTGCCACTTCGAGAACGGTCACGGTCGGCTTGCCCCTGACGACCTCCACGTGGAACCTGACCTTGTCGCCGGGCTTGACCGCATCCAGCATCTTCCTGTCGGCCACGTCGAAGCCCATGGTCATGGCCGGCATGGCGAGGTTGGGAATGTCGCCGTGCTTCAGCACGATCACGCCGCCGGTCTGGTCGATCTTCTGGACGACAGCGTCGGTCAGCATGCCGGCCGATTGCTGGCCGGGCGCCGGCATCTTCATGGACGACATGTCGTCCTTCGGCATCTGGGCCTGAGCCGCAGCGGATGCGACGAGCAGGGCGAGCGTGAGGGGATGCAAGACTTTCATTGAATAACTCCTTCGGTGGGTTGAGTGGAAACAGCAGACAAACGGCTGCGCGC
>CAIQMJ010001299.1 GCA_903872875.1 uncultured Variovorax sp. | reverse complement strand
TGCAGCAAGTTCGGCGAGCGCTGGGACGCAAGCCCCGAAGACCTGATGGTCGAGGCCTACAACGAGGCGATGGCCGACGCCGGCATCGCGCCCGAGCAGCTCGACGCCGCCTGGTTCTCGACCCACATGGACGACGTCGGCACCGGCCGTGGCGGCACGCCGATGGGCATCGCGCTGCGTCTGCCGAACATCGGCGTGACGCGGGTGGAGAACTTCTGCGCCGGTGGCTCCGAGGCGATCCGCGCTGCCGTTTACGCGGTGGCCGCGGGCGCCTGCGACATTGCCATCGCGCTGGGCGTCGAGAAGCTCAAGGACACGGGCTACGGCGGCCTGCCGGTCGCGACCGTCGGCACCTACATACCGCAGTGGTACCCGAACGCCGTGGCGCCGGCCAACTTCGCCCAGCTGGCCACCGCCTACCGCAGCAGGCATGGCGTCGATGCGGCGCTGCTCAAGCGCGCGATCGCGCACGTGTCGGTCAAGAGCCATGCCAACGGCGCGAAGAACCCGAAGGCGCATTTCCAGAAGGCGGTCAGCGAAGAGACCGTGCTGAAGGCGCCGATCATTGCCGAGCCGCTGGGGTTGTTCGACTGCGCCGGCGTGTCCGACGGCGCGGCGGCGGTCATCGTGACGCGGCCGGACATCGCGCGAAGCCTGGGCAAGCGCGACCTCGTGACCTTCAAGGCGCTGCAGATCGTGACCTCCAACGGCTGGGAACTGCAGTCGAACGAATGGGACGGCAGCTACGTGCACACCGCGCGCATCGCGGCGAAGCGCGCCTACGCGGAGGCCGGCATCACCCGGCCGCGCGAACAGGTCAGCATGACCGAGGTGCACGACTGCTTCTCCATCACCGAGCTGGTGACGATGGAGGACCTCGGCCTGTCGGAGGTCGGCGGTGCGGTGCACGACGTGCTCGACGGCGTGTTCGACGCCGACGGCAAGATCCCGTGCCAGATCGACGGCGGCCTGAAGTGCTTCGGCCATCCGATCGGCGCAAGCGGCATCCGCATGCTCTACGAGATGTACCTGCAGTTGCAGGGCCGCGCCGGCCCCCGCCAGCTGCCGGACCCGACGATCGGCCTGACGCACAACCTGGGCGGCCAGCCGTCGCAGAACGTCTGCTCGGTCTCCATCGTCGGACGCGAGGGCGCATGACGCCGACCATCGTCCTGCAGGACCGGCCCGCGCCGCACGTCGCGCGGCTGCTGATCAACCGCCCCGACAAGCGCAATGCGATCGACCTCGGCGTGCGGCAGGCGCTGACGTCGGCCGTGGCGGCGATCCGCGACGACAGCAGCGTCCGCGCGCTGGTCTTCGGCGGCGCCGAGGGCATGTTCTCCGCAGGCGGCGACGTGCCCAGCATGCGGGACCTCGATGAGGCCGGTGCGCGCGCCCGCATGCAGCACATCGCGGTGCTGTGCCGCAGCGTCGCTGCGCTGCGCATCCCGGTCGTCAGCGCGGTCGAGGGCATCGGTGCCGGTGCGGCCGTCGGGCTGGCATTGCTGGGCGACCACATCGTGGTCGGGCCCGGTACGCGCATCCTCTTTCCTTTCCTGAAGCTCGGGCTGGTACCCGACTGGGGCCAGATGCTGACGCTGCCGCGGCGCGTCGGCGTGGGCGCCGCGCGCCGCATCCTGACGGCCGGCGAGCCGGTTCGCGGCGAAGAGGCGCACCGCATCGGCCTGGCCGACGTGCTGGTGCCGGATGCAGAGGTCATGGCCACGGCGATCGAGAAGGCAAGCGAGTTGGCGCAACTGCCGATGGGCGCCTTCGCGCGCATGAAGGACCGGCTGACGCGCGTCTCGGCGTCGCTCGACGCCGAGCTGCAGCGCGAGGAGGACGACCAGGCCTTCTGCCTGACCGCCGACGAGTTCCGCGAGGGCTACGACGCCTTCAGCACCAAGCGCACGGCCGACTTCGTGAATCTGCCGGGAGCGGCGCGATGAGCACGCACACCCACACGGCAACAGGAACAGGCGCAGCGACCGGGCCGGTGCGCGTGGCCCGCGACGGCGCCGTCGGCATCGTCACGCTGGACCGGCCGGAGAAGCGCAACGCACTCGACATCGCCATGCGCCGCGCCATCGCCGACGCAGTGACCGCGCTGGACCGCGACGAGGCGATCCGTGCCATCGTCATCACCGGCGGCAGCGTCTTCGCAGCCGGTGCCGACCTGAACCTGCTGGTCGACAAGGGCGCGCAGCAGGTCGCGGACATCGATCTCGGCCAGTACTGGACGCCCATCGCGCAGTGCGGCAAACCGATCATCGCGGCAGTCGCGGGCTTCGCGCTCGGCGCGGGCTGCGAGCTGGCCATGATGTGCGACTTCATCGTCGCCGACGCCACGGCGCGCTTCGGCCAGCCGGAGCTGGCGGTCGGCATCATGCCCGGCGCGGGCGGTACCCAGCGGCTGCTGCGCGCGGTCGGGCGGCCGGTCGCGGCGATGCTGTTGCTGACCGGCGAGCAGCTTGGCGGCGAGCGGGCGTTCCAGCTCGGTCTCGTGGCCGAACTCGCGGAGGATGGCGAGGTGCTGGAACGCGCCGTTGCGCTGGCACGCAAG
>CAIQMJ010001298.1 GCA_903872875.1 uncultured Variovorax sp. | reverse complement strand
TCATCACTAGGTGCTGCGCGGCCAGGTTGCGCGACGGCACGATGCGGCCATAGACGCGGCGGCCTTCGTCGGCGAACCATTCGATGATGTCGGCGGCAGCCAGCGTTTCGCCGCGGGCTTCGGCCAGCGGCTTGCCCTGTTCCTGGGTGAGCAGCGGTGCGATCTCGGCAGCGCGTTCGCGGATCAGCGCAGCGGCGCGGCGCATGATGGCCGCGCGTTCGTTGGCGGGCACGTCGCGCCAGGCTTCGAAGCCCTTCTGCGCCGCGGCCAGCGCACGGTCGAGATCGGTGATACCCGCATGGGCGACGGTGCCGATCACCTGGCCGGTGGCGGGGTTGCGCACGTCGATCGTCTTGCCGCTCTGGGCGTCCACCCATTCATTGGCGATGAGCAATTGCGTGGAGGGATAGGAAGTGGTCATGAAGCGTCTTTCATCGGAGAGCGGATGGAGGTGAACGATGGGGCGGGCCGTTGCTGGCGGGGCAGCCACCGCTCGACGTTTCGGCCACGCAGGCCGAAAGGCGACATGCTAAGCCAGAGCGTGGTCGGTTGTCTCGGCCGAGGTCATGGACACGACCGGTGCGCCGACGAGATGCGATGCGACGCGCGGGTGGCCGGCGCGCAATCCTGGCGTTGCGATCCAGGTTCCGATCCGGTGGACATCCGGTTAACGACCTTTCTCTGGCACCAGACTGCACCGCCATATTCGAAATAAATTTAACCCGACCGACTCATAAAGTTTCGCTTGGCGGATCTGGCCGATTCGATGTCCCGGTAACGCCTGTTCCGGGCGTCCATCGTGGTGGCAGGTCGCCCATCCTTTTCAGCGAACGAACGGAGTTGAGCGTCATGAACGAATTGTCACGTCGATCCCTGCTGGTCGGCGGCGGTGCATTGGCACTGACCGGCGGCATGCTTCCCCTGGCCGGTGCGCAGGAGGCCGTGCGTGGCGGTACCTTGCGCTTCGTGGTGCCGGAGCCGGTGATGCTCACCGGCGCCTTCAATTCATCCGGCCCGATCTATCTGATCTCCGGGAAGATGTTCGACGGGCTCGTGACCTACGACTTCGACTTCAAGCCGAAGCCGCAACTGGCGCTGTCGTGGTCGACGTCCGCCGACGGCCTGTCCACGACCTTCAAGCTGCGGCCCGGCGTCAAGTGGCATGACGGCAAGCCCTTCACATCGGCCGATCTCGCCTATTCGGCCATGACGGTCTGGAAAATCGCCCATCCGCGCGGTCGCTCGATCTATGCGCACCTCGAGGCGGTCGACACGCCCGACCCACTGACCGCGATCTTGCGCTTCAGCAAGCCGGCGCCGTCGCTGATGAACGCGCTGGCCGGCGTGGAGTCGCAGATCCTTCCGCGGCACCTGTACGAGGGCAAGGACCTGATGACCAATCCGGCGAACGTCGCGCCCGTCGGCACGGGTCCATACAGGTTCGTCGAATGGCGACGTGGCCAGCAGGTGCTGCTGGAGCGCAATCCCGACTACTGGATGTCGGGCCAGCCGCTGCTCGACAAGGTGGTGATCCGCTTCATCCCCGATCCTGCGGCGCGTTCGGCTGCATTCGAGGCCGGCGAGATCGACCTCGGCGGCGACCTTCCCGTGGCGCTCGCAGATGCGCGCAGGCTCGCCGCCTCGCCGGCACTGATGATTCCGCCGCGAGGCGCGGAGGCGCTGGCCGCGATGCATTACATCGAGTTCAACCTGCGCAAGGCCCCGTTCAACGACGTGCGCGTGCGCCGTGCGATCGCGCACGCCATCGATCGCGACTTCATCCTGAAGAACATCTGGTTTGGCTTCGGCCGTACCTCTACCGGACCGCTGTCCCGCGACATGGCGCAGTTCCATACCGACGCCAAGGTGCCTTCGTACAAGTACGACCCGGCGCTTGCGCAGAGCCTGCTGGACGAGGCAGGGTTGAAGCGTGGGGCCGGCGGCATCCGCTTCCGGATGACGCACGACCCGCTGCCCGGCTTCGACGCCTTCGCCGGCACGGGCGACTACTTTCGCGCCGCCATGCAGCGCATCGGCATTGCGGTCGAGGTGCGCAACCAGGACCTCGCAAGCTACTACCGCCGGGTGTACGGCGAGAACGATTTCGACTCGACCAACTTCGCCGCATTCAACCTGACCGACCCGACGATGGGCGTGCAGCGCTTCTACTGGTCGAAGAACATCCTGAAGGGCGTTGCGTTTTCCAACGGGTCGGGCTATGCCAATCCGGAGGTCGATCGATTGCTGGAGTCGGCGCAAAGCGAGCTGGACATCGCCAAGCGGCGCGCGGATTACGCCGCCTTCCAGCGCATCGCGATGGAGGACCTGCCCAACATCCCGGTCGGCGACATCAACTGGTTCACGCTGCAGACCCGCAAGCTGCAGGGGATCATCCAGGGGCCGTTCGGCGTGCGCGACAACTTCGCGACGGCGACCTTTTCTGCCTGAGCCGCGACACACCGGAGAGCCACTGCATGTCGAACGATGAAGACAAGAAGGGCGTGCCGGCATCGGCGCGGTTCGAGCGTGGCATGGCGTTGAAACGCGACGTGCTGGGCGGCGACTACGTCGACGCCGCCTGGGCGGATGCGCAGAAGGACGACTTCGCGATGGCCATCCAGCAGATGATGACCGAGACCGGTTGGGGCACGGTCTGGGGCCGGCCCGGCCTGGACGTGAAGACGCGCCTGATGCTCAACCTCGCCATGCTGACGGCGCTCAACCGGCCGCATGAACTCGCCATCCACCTGAAGGGCGCGCTGCGCAACGGCGTCACGCGCGACGAGGTGCGCGAGATCCTGATCCACACCGGGCCGTACTGCGGCTGGCCGGCGTCGCTCGACGCGATCCGGGTGGCGCGCCGCGTGCTTGCGGAGCTCGACGCGGCGGCCGGATCGGGCGAGAGTGCGCCATCGTGATGCCGGGCGTCTCTCGCAGCCGCCCCTCTACAGCTCCAGCACGATCCGCTGCCCGCAGGCGCGCGAGCAGCAGCTCATCATTCGCTGGCCGGCATCGCGTTCGCTGCGGGTGAGCACCAGGTCGCGGTGGTCGACATCGCCGGCCAGCACGCGCACTTCGCACGAACCGCACAGGCCTTCCTCGCAGTCGCTCTGCACGTCGATGTTGGCGCCGCGCAGTGCGGCCAGCAGAGTCTGGTCGGGACGCACCTGCACCGTGATGCCCGAGTCCTTGAGCTCCACTTCGAAGCCGTGCTCGCGCGACGGGTCCAGCGTGCCGATGGTCGATTCGAAGTGCTCGACGCGCAGCGTGTCCTCGGGCCAGTGCGCGCACGCCGCTTCGAGCGCGTCGAGCATCCGCTTCGGTCCGCAGGCATAGACCTGCGTGCCTTCGACCGGCGAGTGCAGCAGCGCCGGCAGATCGTTACGACCGCCTTCGTCGCGCACGTGCAGGTGCAGGCGTTCGCCGTGCAATGCGGTCAGCTCGTCGATCAGCGCCATCGTGCGACGGCTGCCACCGCTGTAGTGCAGCACGTAGGCGATGCCCAACTCGCGCGCACGGCGCGCCATGGCGCTGACCGGCGTGATGCCGATGCCGCCGGCAACGAAGACCAGGCGCTGCGCGCTTTCGTCGAGCCGGAAGTGGTTGCGTGGGCCTCGGATCTTCAGCCGGTCGCCGGCCTTCGCGTGCGCGTGCATCCAGGCCGAGCCGCCGCGGCTCTCGGGCTCGCGCAGCACGGCGATCTCCAGTGCATGGGCGTCGGCCGGGTCGCCGCACAGCGAGTACTGGCGCGACAGCCCGGTGTCGCCGCATTCGACGTCGATGTGCGAACCCGGCGCCCAGCGCGGCATCGCGCGGCCGTCGGGCGATACGAGGCGCAGGCGCACGATGCCTTCGGCGGCCTGCGTCGCATGTTCGACGACGACCGTGCGCGTGATCGCATGTTTCGATGGCTCGCCGATGCGCACGGGCGTCTGCGGCTGCAGGCGCGTGGCGTCGTGCCGTTCGGGGTTCTGCGTGGCGTCCCATTCGACCCATAGATGCTCGGGGCCGCGGAACGAGGTGTTGGGCACGTAGCTGAAGGTCTGCT
>CAIQMJ010001297.1 GCA_903872875.1 uncultured Variovorax sp. | reverse complement strand
CGGCGGCACCGACGCTTTCGCGCGGCCGCTGTCGGCGCAGTTCACCCGGATCGCCGGCCAGACGCTGGTCATCGACAACCGCGGCGGCGCGGGTGGCACGGTCGGCGCCAGCGTCGCTGCGAAGGCCCAGCCCGATGGCTACACGCTGTTCATGGGCGCCGTGCACCATGCGATCGCGCCGGCGATCTATCCGAAGCTGGACTACGACATCGAACGCGACTTCGTGCCGCTGATGCTGGTGGCCAACGTGCCGCAGGTGGTGGTCGTCAACCCGAAGCGCGTCACGGCCAACACGCTGCAGGAATTCGTGGAACAGGCGAAGAAGAGCCCCGGCAAGCTCAACTACGCGTCTGCCGGCGCGGGCACCTCGCATCATCTGGCGGGCGAACTGTTCAAGCTGCAGACCGGCACCTTCATCACCCACATCCCCTACCGCGGCGCGGGTCCGGCATTGCAGGACCTGATCTCGGGCAACGTCGACGTGCTGTTCGACGGGCTCGGATCTTCGGCGCAGCACATCAAGGGTGGCCGCATCAAGGCGCTGATGGTCGCCGGCAGGCAGCGCAATCCTGCCTTTCCGGACGTTCCCTGCGCAGCCGAGGTGGGCCTGCCCGACTACACGGTGACGACCTGGTACGGCCTGTGGGCGCCCAAGGGCACCCCGGCCGAGGTGCAGGCGAGAATCGTCGACGACATGAAGAAGGCGCTCGCCACCGACGAGCTCAAGACCATCTGGGCCGCCAACGGCTCCGAGATTCCGAACCTCACGATGGCGGCCTACGGCGGCTTCGTGAACGCGGAGATCCGGCGCTGGGGCGAGGTCGTCAAGGCCTCGGGCGCCAAACTCGAATAGCCACCGCAATACAGGATCTGCATGACCGGACAGGTAAGGACGCGCCGCGACGGCGCCATCGCTTTCGTGACGCTGGACCACCCGGGCCGGCTCAACGCCATGAGCCGCGCGATGTGGCGTGAACTGCGTGCGACCTTCGAGACGCTGTCGCAGGACGCGGCCCTGCGCTGCGTCGTCGTGCAAGGCGAGGGCGGTGCGTTCTGCGCGGGCGGCGACATCTCCGAATACCCGTCCTTCCGTTTCGCCGAGCCAGGCCTGCGCGCGTTCCACGAGGACGAGGTATGGGCCGCGCTGGCCGCCATGCTGGCCTGCGAAGTGCCGCTGGTCGCGCGGATCGAAGGCGCCTGCATGGGCGCGGGCATCGAGATCGCCAGTTGCTGCGACATCCGGCTCGCCGGCGAGTCCGCGAAGTTCGGCGCGCCGATCGCCAGGCTCGGCTTTCCGATGGCACCGCGCGAGGCTGCGCTGGTGCGCGGCGCCATCGGCGACGTGCTCGCGCGCGACATGCTGCTGGCCGCCGGCGTGCACGATGCGCGACGGCTGTACGACGCCGGCTTCCTGCTGCGCGTGCTGGCCGACGCCGACGTGGCCGATGCCGCGCTCGCGCATGCCCGCCGCATCGCCGGGCTGGCGCCGATGGCCGCACGGCTCAACAAGCGCACCTTCTCGGCGCTCGCCGCGCCCTTGCCCGGGGCCTTGCTGGCCACTGCGTACGACTACGCCGATTCCCCCGAACACCGCGAAGGCATCGCTGCCTTCATCGCCAAACGACCGCCTGTTTTCTGAGCTTTCGAGCACGACGAACCATGACCACTCCGGCCACCTCTCCCAGCGCCAACGCCAACCTGTTCGCCGCCTTGCGCGCGGCCTTTCCGGCCGACCTCGACGGCATCGCCGTCGAAACCGACGACGGGCTGTTCTATTCGTGGCGCGACCTCGACCGCGCGAGCGCGATGGTCGCCAACCTGCTCGACGCGCTGGAGCTGGAGCCCGGCGCACGCATCGCGGTGCAGGTCGAGAAATCGGTCGAAGCCATGATCCTGTACCTCGCGACCCTGCGCGCGGGCTATGTGTTCCTGCCGCTGAACACGGCCTATCGCGGCGCCGAGATCGAGTACTTCATCGGCAATGCCGAGCCGGCCGTCATGGTCTGCAGCAGCGCCAATGCATCGTGGGTCGGCCCGATCGCGACGGCGGCCGGCACGCAGCACGTCTTCACGCTCGACGATGACCGCACCGGCACGCTGCTGGAGGTCGCGGCGCTGTGCAGCGACCAGCACACGGTAGCGCAGAAGGGCGACGACGACCTGGCCGCCATCCTGTACACCAGCGGCACCACCGGCCGCAGCAAGGGTGCGATGCTGACGCACCGCAACCTGCTGTCGAACGCGCAGGTGCTCAAGGACTACTGGGGCTGGCGCGGCGTGGAGGAGGGCGGCGACGTGCTGATCCACGCCTTGCCGATCTTCCATGTGCACGGCCTGTTCGTCGCGATCCACGGCGCGCTGATCAACGGCAGCAAGATGATCTGGCTGAACCGCTTCGACCCGAAGCGCGTGGTCGCGCGCCTGCCCGACGCCACCGTGTTCATGGGCGTGCCGACGCTCTACGTGCGCATGCTGGCCGAACCCGGGCTCACGAAAAAGGCCTGCGCGAACATGCGGCTCTTCATCGCCGGCTCGGCGCCGCTGCTGATCGAGACCTTTGGCGAGTGGCAGGCGCGCACCGGCCACACGATCCTCGAGCGCTACGGCATGAGCGAGACCGCGATGCTCACGTCCAACCCCTACAACCCGGTGCAGGGGGAGCGCCGCGGCGGCACGGTCGGCTTCGCGCTGCCGGGGGTTCAGTTGCGCGTGCGTTCGTCGGAGGAGGGCCGCGAGGGGCTCGATTGCGGCACGGACGAGATCGGCAACATCGAGGTCGACGGGCCGAACGTGTTCGCCGGCTACTGGCGCATGCCCGAGAAGACGAAGGAGGAGTTCACCGCCGACGGCTTCTTCAAGACCGGCGACGTCGGCAAGATCGACGGCCTGGGCTACATCACGATCGTCGGGCGCAGCAAGGACCTGATCATCAGCGGCGGCTACAACGTGTACCCGGCGGAGATCGAGGGCTACATCAACGAGCTGCCCGGCGTGGCGGAGAGCGCGGTGGTCGGCGTGTCGCATGCGGACTTCGGCGAGGTCGGCGTGGCGATCGTGATCGCGAAGCCGGGCGCGCAGGTCGACGGCGACGCCGTGCTCGCCACGCTGAAGGCCAGGCTCGCCAACTTCAAGATCCCGAAGCGCTGCTTCGTCGTGCCCGAACTGCCGCGCAATGCGATGGGCAAGGTGCAGAAGGCGCTGCTGCGCGAGCAGCACAAGGACCTGTTCAAGCGCTGAGCGCAGGGTTATTCCGGCAAGTCAGCCGGAGGTCAGGCACGGTTTTCATGTGCCTGGGCGTTTTGAGGCCGAAAAGGGCGTTCTCGCGCCGATTTCGTGCCGGCGTGTTGTTGAGGAAGTGCCTGTCGTGCGTCGATGCCACAGCGGCCGAGAACGACACGGACCTGTCATGGGGCATTTCTACCGTTGACCTGCCGCGAATGGCTGCGGCGCATCTGCACAGGGTGCGCTTGCGGACGTGTTGCGGCATCCATCCCTCAGGTCCAACAACACCCCACATCCCATGAGAACCACAACCCACAGCAAGGTGCTGAACACCACGCTGACGTTGCTTGCCGCGTCCATCCTCGCCGCATGCGGCGGCGGCAACGGCACCACAACGGCAGACGCCACGCCGCCGACACAGGACAACCCGCCCGGAACGACCACCGTCACCGTCAAGGGCGTGGTGACCGGCACCAGCCTGGTCGCCGGCAGCACGACCGACCCGACCATCCGCCCCGCGTACTACAAGGGCGCCAAAGTCTGCGTGGATGCCAACGCCAACGGCGTCTGCGACACCGGCGAAAGCGCGGTGACCACCGATGCCGCCGGCAAGTTCTCCATCACGCTGCCGGCCAACGCGGCACTGATCGCCGACATCGGCACCGACGCCGTCAACACCGCAAGCGGGGCCAAGGTCGCGAGCCGCGACGTGCTGCGTGCATCGCTCGAACAGGTGATGGCGAAATCCGATGGCGTGGTCATCAGTCCGCTGTCGTCCGAAGTGCTGCGCCTGCGCGAAGCCAACGGCACGGCGCAGGACGTGGAGGCGCAGAACCTCGCCAGGCGCATCGGCGTGCCGGCCGCCACGCTGCTGGCCGACGTCAATGGCGTGACCGGCGCCGACCAGCGGGCCATGCTCGCGGAGTCGCGCGCACTCGACAACCGCTTCACCTACGCCGCCACCAAGCTCGATCGCGGCGATCTCTATCCGGATGCGCTGGCCGTCCCCGGCGGCGACCCGCGGCTCATCAGCCAGCCCAACGTGACGCAGGCCACGGTGCCTGCCAAGGCCGACACCCGTGCGCGCATCACCTTCGCGCAGTCGCAGCAGGCCGCCTTCGAGATCGAAGGTGTTCCGCGCTACGACAACATCTTCGTCGTCATGCTGGAGAACAAGGCGACCTCGTCGATCCTGAACTCGGCCTTCGCGCCGAAGATCAATGCGCTGCTCAAGGCGGGCAACCAGCTCACCAGCTACTACGCCACCGGCAACCCGAGCGAACCGAACTACACCGCGCTCGGCGGCGCGGACGACTTCGGCATCACCGACGACAGCCAGTGGAACTGCGATGCGACGGGTGCCAATGCCGTGCAGGACCTGCCGCTGCCCGACAACACGCAGCCCGGCCTCGCCAAATCGCCGTTTGCCGCCACCTGCACGCAGGCAGCCGCCGTCAACCACAACATCACCGGCAAGCCGAACCTGTTCAACGCGCTCACCTCGGTCGGCCTGAACTGGCGCACCTACAACGAGTCGCTGAACCCCGGTCAGGACTTCCGCACCGATAGCGTGGCCGATGCCGCGGTGGTCGCGCAGGACCATGTCTACGCACCCGGCATGCTCGCCGGCAACGCCGCCGCCGTCGGCACCGTGGGCCTGAACCTGCCAATGCCGGCCGGCCTCTACAAGACCAAGCACCACCCGGGCATGGCCTACCAGAACGTGCGCAGCGCGCCGGAATGGAAGTACAGCAACCGCACGATGGGCGGCGGCCAATGGGACGCCGTGATGGCGAACAGCACCGCCTATTCGATTCCCGCCGGTTACGACGTCGACCAGCTGGGCACCGACCTGGCCAGCGGCAACGTGGGCACGCTCAACTTCGTGGTGCCCGACCAGTGCGACGACATGCACGGCATCACGCTGAAGGGCACGCTGGCCGGCGGCAGCACGCAGATCACCGCCAGCGACTGCGGCAGCGTCGCGAACAACGTGGCCGTCGTGACGGGCGGCGCCATCATCACGCGCGGCGACAACTACGTCGATGCACTGGTGAAGAAGATCAAGGCGTCGCCGATCTGGCAGAACCCGCAGAAGCGGGTGGCCATCGTGCTGATGTTCGACGAGGGCAATGCGACCTCTGGCTTCAACTCCTGCTGCGGTTGGAACGTGTCGAACAGCGCCGTGGCGAATCCGCTGAAGGACAACGGCGACGGTACCTTCTCGCCCGACACCTCGGTGACCAACTACACCAAGGGCAACCGCGGCCACGGCCAGAGCGTCTTCGGCATCCTGACCAATCAGGCGGCGGCGCCCAAGGGCATTTCCGACGGCGATGCGTACAGCCATTTCTCGCTGGTGCGCACCTTCCAGGACATGTTCCAGCTGGCCGATCCGGCGGTGGAGGGTTCGTACATGAACCGCTCGAAGTACACCGAGCATTTCGTCGCGGCCAACATCGTGAACCTGCCTGAGTACGCAGGCAGCGCCGACACCCACTTCGACTCGGTGCGCCCGATCAACCACGCATGGGTGGCGCCCTACAACTATGCGCAGAAGCAATCGGCCGACGTGTCGACGCCGGCGCAGGTCGGGGCGGATGAGGTCCAGACCAGCGTCTGGGCACTGAAGTAAGGGAGTCGTGCTGCCCGGGCCCGCTGTGCTGAGGCATTGCCGCATCACGCCGGGCCGGGCGGCCTTTCATCATGAACAAGTTCGTCATCACCCTGGCGCTTGCCGCAGCGGCGGCGTTGAGTGGATGCGGCAGGAGGACCGACACGGCTGCGGCCCCCGGCACATCGACTCGTCCCGCCGCGGCTGCGACAACCCCCATCCCGCGGCTCAGCGCCGCCGCACAGGTCGGCGAGAAGATGTTCGTCGACGCCAGGCTGTCGGGCTCGGGAAAGATGTCGTGCGCGAGCTGCCACGACCCGAAGTCGGCCTTTGGCCCACCGAACGATCTCTCGGTCCAGCTCGGCGGCGCCGACCTCCGGACGCAGGGCACACGCGCCGCGCCTTCGCTGCGCTACAAGGACGCCACGCCGGCCTACGCCGACCTGCTCGACAACCCCGACGGCATCAGCGTGCCCGGCCCCGGCGGTGGGCTGGCATGGGACGGCCGTGCACCCACGCTGGCCGAGCAGGCCCGCATCCCGCTGCTGGCCGCCAACGAGATGGCCAACACCAGCATCGCCGACGTCGTGGCCAGATTGCGTGACGGCAGCTATGCCGACCTGTTCCGCCAGGCCTTCGGCAAGGATGCCTTCGCGAGCGACGGCGCGGCCTTTGCCGACGCGCTGAAGGCGCTG
>CAIQMJ010001296.1 GCA_903872875.1 uncultured Variovorax sp. | reverse complement strand
TGGCAAAGAAGGCGGTGATGTTTTCTTTTTTCATGGGACTTCGATTGTCCAGCGGTTGCTGGCGATCGGCTTTCGGCCGGCCGGACGCTCAGGCGGCCGCGAAGCGCTCCCGGTAGCCGGTCGGCGACACGTGCAGGTTGCGCGTGAAGACGCGCCGCATCACCTCCTCCGAACCAAAGCCGCACTGCTGCGCGATCGCCTTGTTGCTGAGCTGATGCGCCTCCACGAGGCGGCAGGCCTGTTCCAGCCGGATGCGTTCCACCGCGTGCGCCGGCGTGGTGCCGGTCTGCGCGACGTAGAAGCGCGCGAAGGTGCGCGGCGTCATGCCGAGCCGGTCGGCCATTTCCGCGACGCTGAGCGGGCTGCGCAACTGCGTGGCGATCCACTGGTGCAACTGCGCGATGCGGGTGTCGCCGGCCGTCTGCTCCAGCAGCGCACTGCTGAACTGCGACTGGCCACCGGGACGCTTGTAGAACACGACCAGCTTCTTCGCGACCGCCATCGCAATGTCGCGACCGACGTCGGCCTCGACCATGCCGAGTGCCATGTCGATGCCGGCCGTCACGCCGGCCGAGGTCCAGAAGCGGCCGTGGCGCAGGTAGATCGCGTCGTCCTGCACCGCGACCGCCGGGAACTGCGCGGCCAGTTGTTCGCAGGCGGCCCAGTGCGTGACGGCGCTGCCGCCATCGAGCAGGCCGGTGCGCGCGAGCACGAAGGCGCCGGTGCAGACCGACGCGAGCCTTTCGATGCGCGGGGCGGCACGGCGGGTCCAGTCGGCGAGGGCGACGGCTGCATCGACAGGCGCGGAGGCTGCCGTCCTGCGCGCCGGCTGCCAGACGCCTGGACCGCCCGGCACCACCACGGTGTGAACCGCCTGTGCAAGTCGCCGTGGCAGCGCGCGTGCGAGCAGCTCGACGCCGCTCGAACTGCGCACCGCGCCGCCATCCAGCCCGCAGACGCGGGTGTCGTAGAGCGCCTGGCGGCCCGCGGCGCGCAACTCGTCGTTGGCGGTCGCGAAGACCTGCAGCGGGCCGCTCACGTCGAGCAGCTGGAAGTCTTCGAACACGAGGAACCAGATCGCGTGCATGGCTTGGGGTGATGTCCTGGACGACAGCGGAATTGCCGATACGAAGAGTGGCAGGAATGGTGGGGGGTTTGTCGCAACGGACAAGCCGGCCAATCCTACACTGACCCGCATCGCTGCCTCAGCACTACCCGAAAGCCCTTCGCCATGAACATCGGCATGCTCGTATTTCCGGACATCACCGCGATCGACTACGTCGCCCCGGCGGACCTGCTGGTCCGCATCCCCGGCGCGACGCTGAAACTCGTGTGGAAGCACACCGAGCCGATCCGCACCGAGCTGGGCTGGGAGTTCCGGCCGACCGCGTCCTTCGAGAGCTGCGGCCAGCTCGACATGCTGGTCGTGCCCGGCGGTCCGGGCATCGGCGCCTTGCTGGACGACGAGGAAACGCTGCGGTTCCTCGCGCGCCAGGCGGCCGGCGCGACCTGGATCGTCGGCATCTGCACCGGACCGCTGGTGCTGGGGGCAGCGGGCCTGCTCGACGGCTACAAGGCCACCTGCCACTGGGCATCGCACCAATTGCTGGAGCTGGTCGGCGCGGTGCCGGTGGACGAGCGCGTGGTGGTCGACCGCAACCGTATTACCGGCGCGGGCATGACATCGGGCATCGACTGCGCGCTGCAGGCCATTGCGCTCGCGAGCAGCCCCGAGGTGGCACAGGGCGTGCAGCTGTTCGCCGAATACGACCCGCAGCCGCCGTTCGACACCGGGTCGCCGCACAAGGCGCCGGCTGCGATGGTCGCGGCGGCGCGCGCCAAGGTCCAACCCATCGTCGCCCAGCGCGCTGCGTTGCTGTCGGCGCGCCGCCGGGCCTGAGATCCCTTTCGTTCTTCCCTTCATCCAACCGCATCGACCGAGGTTCGCCATGTCACCTGTGTCTCGCTCCTTCGCCCGCCTCCTGTGGCGCTCACTGCTCGTCGCCGCGCCGCTGTGTACGGTGTTCGGCGCCCATGCGCAGGGCTATGCCGGCCCGGTGCGCGTGCTGGTCGGCTACCCGCCGGGCGGCCCGGCCGACACGGCGGCGCGCATCGTCGCCGAGAAGCTCGCGGTCGAACTGGGGCAGCCGGTGGTGGTCGACAACAAGCCCGGTGCGGGCGGACAGATCGCCGCGCAGGCCTTGAAGGCCGCGCCGTCTGACGGCTCGGTGCTCTTCATGAGCAACACACATACGGTAGCGATGGTGCCGCTGACGATGAAGTCCGCCGGCTTCGCACCGGCGACCGACTTCCGGATGATCGGCACCGTCGCGACCTTCGAACTGGCACTGGCGGTGCACCCGAAGACCGGTGCGACGAACCTTCAGGAGCTCGGTGCCTGGCTGGGCACGCACCGCGGCGAAGCCGGCATCGGCGTGCCGGCACCAGCCAGTGCGCCGGAATTCGTCGCCGGCAAGGTGTCGCGCGTGCTGAAGGCCGACACGGTACCGGTCGCCTACCGCGGCGCGGCACCGATGGTGAGCGACCTGCTGGGCGGGCAGATCGCCGCAGGCGTCTCGGGCATTTCCGACTTCCTGCAGTACCAGCAGGCCGGCAAGCTGCGCATCCTGGCCGTCAGCCGCGCAACGCCCCTGCTGCCCGGCGTGCCTTCGTTCTCCCAGGCGGGCGTGGCCGGGCTGGACAACACGACCGACTTCCTCGGCCTCTATGCCCCGGCCGCGTTGCCGGATGCCATGGTCGTGCGCTACAACACCGCGCTGAACCGCGTGCTGGCACAACCCGAGGTCGTCGCCAGGCTGCAGGGCTACGTGATGACCGTGGCGCCGAGCACGCCGGCGGAGCAGGCACAGCATCTGGCGCAGGTGTCGAAAGCGCTGGCCGGACTTGTGCAGGAAAGCGGCTTCGTTCCTCAGTGAAACCGGCCGGTACCCGAATTGGAGACAATCGTGGCTTCCCCGGCAAGCCACGCCCCTCCAGGAACCAGACTCATGCAATTCGCATCCCGCCTCGACAACGTCGAAACCTCCGCCATTCGAGAACTCTTCAAGCTGCTGGGCACGCCCGGCATCATCAGCTTCGCGGGCGGCTTCCCCGACAGCGCGATGTTCGACGTGGAGGGCCTGAAGGAAGCCAGCGCGAAGGCGCTGAACGAAGAGCCCGGTGGTGCGCTGCAGTACGGCGCCACCGAGGGCTACGAGCCGCTTCGCACGCAACTCTCGGCCTTCATGAAGACCAAGGGCGTCGACGTCGACCCGAGCGGCCTGATCGTCACCACCGGCAGCCAGCAGGCGCTCGACCTGCTGGGCAAGACGCTGATCTCGCCCGGCGACAAGGTGATCGTCGAAGGCCCGACCTTCCTCGCGACCATCCAGTGCTTCCGCCTGTACGGCGCACATCTGATCAGCGCACCGGTCGACGCCAACGGCGTGAAGACCGACGAGCTCGAGAAGCTCATCGCCGAGCACAAGCCCAAGTTCGTCTACCTGATCCCAACCTTCGGCAATCCGAGCGGCGCCATGCTGAGCCTGGAGCGCCGCAAGAAGGTGCTGGAGATGGCCGTCAAGTACCAGACGCTGATCGTCGAGGACGACCCGTACGGCGACCTGTACTTCGGCGAGGCGCCGCCGCCATCGATCATGTCGCTGAGCCAGGACGTGCCCGGCAGCCGCGAGTTCATCGCCCACTGCGGCAGCCTGAGCAAGGTGCTGAGTCCCGGCCTGCGCATTGGCTGGATGATCGCGCCGGCCGAGCTGCTGGCCAAGGCGACGATGTGCAAGCAGTTCAGCGACGCGCACACCAGCACCTTTGCGCAGGCGACCGCGGCGCAGTACCTCAAGAGCGGGCGCATGCCGGCGACGCTGGCGAACGTGCGCAAGGTCTATGGCGAGCGCGCCCGGGCGATGGGCGCGGCGCTGAAGCGCGAGCTGGGTGATGCGATCGAATTCACGCAGCCCAATGGCGGCCTGTTCTTCTGGGCGCGCCTGACGGGCGCGAACGGCAAGCTGGCGGATGCGAACGTGCTGGCGAAGAAGGCGATCGAGCAACTGGTCGCCTTCGTGCCCGGCGCGCCGTTCTTCGCGGAGAACCCGGATGTGGCGACGCTTCGGTTGAGCTTCGCGACGGCGAACGTGGAGAAGATCGAAGAGGGGATCGCGCGGCTCGGCAAAGCTGTCTGATCCCTGCGGGCTTCCAGCCCGCGCAGGGTTCAGGGCGACCGATGCAGGCGCGGCGCCGACAGCAGCGCCAGGTTGTCCGCTATCGCGGCGTCCAGCTGCCGGTGCTTTCCGGTCAGCCGCGACAGCGTCATGATGGTCTGAAGGGCCTTCAGGTCCTTCACACTGGGCGCCACCTTGATCTGCGCGATGGCGGCGGCGGTGTTGCCGCCGTGGACCAATGCCATGACCTTGCTGGCCCAGTCGTTTGCGCGTGCCATGCGTAATCCTCGTCTTTCAATGGAGCGCCGACTGTACACAGCTCGGCCCGCTCCTCATCCCCGGTGACAATCACCCATGAGAAAAACATTCCAGCTCCAGCCCGAAGGCAAGAACCGCGACCGCGTCCTCGAGGCCATCAAGCACGAAGTCCGCAAGTACGTCCAGCGCGAACGTCGCCGCGCATTGCCCGAAGGCGTCGACTTCTGGGACTTCGATTGCCGTTTCGGCGCCTCGCAGGAGACGGCCGAGGTGGTGCACCTGGCTGCGATCACCGGCCTCATGAACGACATTGCGAAGGCCGAGGGCCCGCAGTTCTACGTCGAGATCCTGGCGAAGCACGGCAAGCGCAAGCCAAGGCCCGCAGGCGAATCCGCTGATGCCGCGGCTGACGGTGCTGCCGAAGCGGACGCCGAGGACTGAAGCGCGGCGTCATTTCTTCGGCGGCTGGCGTCGTCCTCAGACCGTCAGCACTTCCAGCAGCCGGTCCAGCCCGCCTTCGTTGATCGCCACCATCGCCTGTTCACGCACCTTCGGCTTCGCGTGGAAGGCGACCGACAGGCCGGCTTCTCCCATCATCGGCAGGTCATTTGCACCATCGCCCACGGCGATGGTGTCGGCCGGTGAAATGCCCATCAGCGACGCGACTTCCAGCAGCGTGCGGCGCTTCTCGGCGCCGTCGCAGATGTCGCCCCAGTTCTGTTCCACCACGCGCCCGGTCAGCTGGCCCGCCGCCTCGTCGAGCAGGTTGGAGCGCGCGAAGTCGATGCCGAGCCGTGCCTTCACGCGGTTCGCGAAGAAGGTGAACCCACCGGACACCAGCAAGACCTTGAGCCCGGCCGCCCGGCAGGCGGCCACCAGTTCGATCGCGCCCGGATTGAGCTTCAGCCGCTCGTCGTAGACCTGCTGCAGCGCGCTCACCGGCACGCCTTCGAGCAACGCGACGCGGCGCCGAAGGCTTTCCTTGAAATCCTTGATCTCTCCGCGCATCGTGGCTTCGGTGATGGCCGCGACCTCGGCCTTCTTGCCGACCGCATCGGCGATCTCGTCGATGCATTCGATGTTGATCAGCGTCGAATCCATGTCGAACGCGATCAGCTTGAAGTCGGCCAGCCGCAGTGGCGGCGTGAAGCGCTGGAGGACCAGGCCAGGAGAGATGTCGACGGTGCTCATGCGGGTTCTGCTTCCTTGTTGGTGGGCTGCCCCAGGCTGCGCAGCACGTCGCGCACCATCTGGGCACGATCCTTCGGCTCCTTGAGTTCGCGCTCGATGCGCAGCTTCTCGTTGCCGGCCAGCTTGATGTGCCGATTCTTCTGGATCAGCTGGATGATGTTCATCGGGTCGATCGGCGGGTCTTTCTTGAACGTGATGTTGATCACGCCGGGCGCCGCGTCGACCTTCACCACGCCATAGGGCCGCGCCAGCACGCGCAGCCGGTGCACGTCGATCAGCGTCTGCGCCTGCGTCGGCAGCTTGCCGAAGCGGTCGACGATCTCTTCGAGCAGGTGGTCGATCTGCTCCGGCGTCTTGGCGGTCGCGAGCTTCTTGTAGAACGACAGCCGCAGGTGCACGTCGCCGCAGTAGTCGTCGGGCAGCAGGGCGGGCGCATGCAGGTTGATCTCGGTCGTTACGTTGAGCGGCGACAGCAGGTCGGGTTCGCGGCCGGCCTTGAGCGCGGCGACGGCTTCGCTCAGCATCTCGTTGTAGAGCTGGAAGCCGATCTCCATCATGTTGCCGCTCTGGTTTTCGCCCAGTACCTCGCCGGTGCCTCGGATCTCCAGGTCGTGCATCGCGAGGTAGAAGCCGGAACCGAGCTCCTCCATCTGCTGGATCGCCTCGAGCCGTTGCGCTGCCTGCTTGGTCAGGCCATCGATGTCCGGAACCATCAGATAGGCGTAGGCCTGGTGGTGGCTGCGGCCGACGCGGCCGCGCAACTGGTGCAGCTGCGCCAGGCCGAACTTGTCGGCACGGCTCATCACGATGGTGTTGGCGGTCGGCACGTCGATACCGGTCTCGATGATGGTCGAGCACAACAGGATGTTGTAGCGCTGCGCCACGAAGTCGCGCATCACGCGTTCCAGCTCGCGCTCCGGCATCTGGCCGTGTGCCACGGCGATGCGGGCCTCGGGCAGGATCTCCTCGAGCTTCTGGCGCCGGTTCTCGATCGTCTCGACCTCGTTGTGCAGGAAGTAGACCTGGCCCCCGCGCTTGAGTTCGCGCAGCACGGCCTCGCGGATCACGCCGTTGCCCTCGGTTCGCACGAAGGTCTTGATGGCGAGCCGCCGCTGCGGCGCCGTCGCGATCACGCTCAGGTCGCGCAGGCCTTCGAGGGCCATGCCCAGCGTGCGCGGGATCGGCGTGGCGGTCAGCGTGAGCACGTCGACCTCGGCGCGCATCGCCTTCATCGCCTCCTTGTGGCGCACGCCGAAGCGATGCTCCTCGTCGATGATCAGCAGCCCCAGGTTCTTGAACTTGACGGATTCGCTGAGCAGCTTGTGCGTGCCGACGACGATGTCCACGCTGCCGTCCGCCAGCCCCTTGGCCGCGGCGGTGATCTCCTTGGCCGAGCGGAAGCGGCTCATCTCGGCCACCTTGACCGGCCATTTGCCGAAGCGGTCGACCAGCGTCTGGAAGTGCTGTTCGGCCAGCAGCGTGGTCGGCGCGAGAAACGCGACCTGCCTGCCGCCGGTGATCGCGATGAAGGCGGCGCGCAGCGCGACTTCGGTCTTGCCGAATCCGACGTCGCCGCAGACCAGCCGGTCCATCGGGCGCGGCGAGATCATGTCCTGGATGACGGCGTGGATCGCGGCCTTCTGGTCGGCGGTCTCGTCGAAGCCGAAGTCGTTGGCGAACACCTCGTAGTCTGCCGCCGAATAGCGGAAGGCATGGCCTTCGCGGGCTGCACGGCGCGCATAGATGTTGAGCAGCTCGGCCGCGGAATCGCGCACCTGCTCGGCCGCCTTGCGCTTGGCCTTTTCCCATTGCCCGGAGCCGAGCTTGTGCAGCGGCGCCTCGTCCGCGCTGACGCCGGTGTAGCGGCTGATCTGGTGCAGCTGGCTGACCGGCACGTAGAGCGTCGCCTTGTCGGCGTACTCGAGGTGCAGCATTTCCTGCATCAACGGCTTGCCGTCGGCGTCCTTGCCCTGGCCCAGATCCATGTTGACCAGGCCGCGGTAGCGGCCGATGCCGTGCGCGGTATGGACCACCGGATCGCCCAGGTTGAGTTCGCTCAGGTCCTTGATCAGCGCCTCGACGTCGCTGACCTGTTCCTGTCGCTTGTTGCGCCGGCGGGTCGACGGCGCGGCGGCGAACAGCTCGGTTTCGGTGACCAGGTCGATGCCGCGTTCGAGCCACGAGAAGCCCGCCGCCAGCGCGGCCGTCGCGATGCCGATCTTCTCGTCCGAATCGGTATCGAACTCGGCAAGCGATTCGAAGGCTGGCGGACTCACGCCGCTGGCACGCAGGAAGTCGAGCAGGCTCTCGCGCCGGCCTTCGCTCTCGGCCAGCAGCAGCAGCCGATGCGGCGTGTTGCGGATATGGTCCTTCAGCCGCGTCAGCGGATCATCCGCGCCGCGCACCACGGAAAATGGCGGCAGCACGTCGAATTCGGCGTAGGGCGCCTCGGCCGTCGCGCTGCCGCGCAGCGCGAGTTGCGCGTGCGGCTTGGCGCGTGCATAGAACTGCTCGGCATCGAGGAACAGCGCCTCGGGCGGCAGTGCAGGGCGCTCGGGGTCGCCGCGCACCAGGCGGTAGCGCTCGGCCGTGTCCTGCCAGAAGTGCTGGAAGGCCGGTTCCATGTCGCCATGCAGCACGACCGTCGCTTCTGCCCCGAGGTAGTCGAAGACGGTCGCCGTTTCCTCGAAGAACAACGGCAGGTAGTACTCGATGCCGGCGGTCGCGACGCCGTTGCCCATGTCCTTGTAGATGCGGCTGCGCGTCGGGTCGCCTTCCAGCAGCTCGCGCCAGCGATGGCGGAAGCGTGCGCGGGCATCGTCGTCCATCGGGAATTCGCGGCCGGGCAGCAGGCGCACCTCGGGCACCGGGTACAGGCTGCGCTGGCTGTCGGGGTCGAAGGTGCGGATCGAGTCGATCTCGTCGTCGAACAGATCGACGCGGAAGGGCACCAGCGAGCCCATCGGGAACAGGTCTATCAGGCCGCCGCGCACGGCGTATTCGCCCGGGCTCACGACCTGCGTGACGTGGCTGTAGCCAGCCAGCGTCAATTGAGCCTTGAGCTTTGATTCCTCGAGCTTCTGCCTGGTCTTGAAATGGAAGGTGTAGCCGGCCAGGAAGGAGGGCGGCGCCAGCCGGTAGAGCGCCGTGGTCGCCGGCACCAACACCACGTCGGCTTCGCGCTGGCTGATGCGCCAGAGCGTGGCCAGCCGTTCGCTGATCAGGTCCTGGTGCGGCGAGAAGCTGTCGTAGGGCAGCGTCTCCCAGTCGGGGAACAACGCATAGCGCAGCGTCGGCGCGAAGAAGGCCATCTCGTCGATGAGCCGCTGTGCGTCGTTGGCGTCGGCGGTGAAGATGGCGGTCGCGCGGCCGGCCTGCTTCTCGCGTTCGGCCAGCTGGGCCAGCAGCAGCGCGTCGGCCGACAGCGGCGGGCGGGGCAGCGTGAAGCGCTTGCCCGCGGTAAGGATGGGAAGGTCCATGGGGTGCCTGAAAAATGCAAGACACCCCGCGCGAACTGCGAAGGGTGTGTGCAGCGCGTTCGGCGCCGGCTGGCGGAGGACGCGGGTTGCAATTCTAGAATGGCGGCCCTTTCGATGCCCGTCCCGCGTCATACCTCTTCACCATGCCTGTTTCCCGACTCTTCGTCCTGATCCCTTGCGCCGGCTCCGGCAGCCGTGCGGGCGGCGAAGGCCCCAAGCAGTACCGCCGCATCGCAGGCCGACCCATGGTGGCTCACACGCTCGATGCATTTCGGGCGTTGCCCGGCCGCTTCGACGGCCTGGCGCTGGTCGTGGCGCCGGACGACCGGGACGTGGATGCCGTGCTGCCGCGCTTTCCGGCCGAAGGTGAACATCTGCTGCGCGTGGGCGGCACGAGCCGCACGGCCACGGTGCGCAACGGGCTGTCGGCCTTGCGTGCGGTCGGCGCGCATCCCCACGACTGGGCGCTGGTGCATGACGCTGCCCGCTGCCTGGTGACGCCGACGCAGATCGAGGCGCTGATTGCCGCCTGCGAGCACGACGCGGTCGGTGGCCTCCTTGCGCATCGCTTGCCGGACACGCTCAAGACCGCATCGCCCGCAGGACGCGTTGCCGGTACGCTGTCGCGGGCCGACAAGTGGCTCGCGCAGACGCCGCAGATGTTCCGCATCGGCATGTTGCTCGATGCGCTGGAACGAGCCGGCGATGCCGCCACCGACGAGGCCAGCGCGATCGAGCAGGCCGGCCTCGCGCCGCTGCTGGTTGCCGGCAGTGCACGGAATTTCAAGGTCACCTACCCCGAAGATTTCGCGATGGCCGAGGCGCTGCTCGCCTTTCATCGCCAAACCGATACGCCATGAATGCCGCCACCTCCGTTCCCGCTCCTTTTCACATCCGCATCGGCGAAGGCTGGGATGTCCATCAGCTCGTCGCGGGCCGAAAGCTGATCCTGGGCGGCATCGAGGTGCCGCATGTCACAGGGCTGCTGGGGCATTCCGACGCCGATGTTCTGCTGCACGCCATCACCGATGCATTGCTCGGTGCTGCCGGGCTGGGCGATATCGGCCGCCACTTTCCGGACACCGACGTGCAATTCAAGGGAGCGGATTCAGCGGTGCTGTTGCGCGAGGCGGCGCGCCGTGTACGCGCCGCGGGCTGGGAGATCGGCAATGTCGACAGCACCGTGATCGCGCAGGCGCCGAAGCTGGCGCCGCATATTCCGTTGATGTGCGAGCGTATTGCCTCTGTGCTGGGCATTGCGCAGGACCAGGTCAATGTGAAGGCCAAGACGGCCGAGAAGCTGGGCCCGGTGGGCGAGGGCCGCGCCATGGAGGCACGTGCATCGGCGCTGCTTCACCGCTGAAGCGCCGTCGTTGGGTTCGTTCGGGCGCTGGGGTGTCCCGCTGACGATGCCTCTTCCAGCAGCGTGGACGCGAAGCGCTGCGTGATGAAGTCCACGAAGGTACGGATGGCCGTCGTGTTCAACCGGGTCGCCGTGACGAGATAGACCGGCAGGTCCGGCAATGCGTATTCGGGCAGCACGGCGCGCAGGCGGCCCGTCGCCATGGAGTCGGACGCGATCTGCGTCGGCAGCACGGCCAGGCCGAAGCCCTGCTCGGCGAGCAATCGGACGAAGCCGATGTTGTTGACCATGAAGCGACCCTTGACCTTGATGCGGCTTGTCTCTCCGTCTGCCGATGTGAGGTTCCATGTGGCGGCCGGCGAATCGAATCGGACACCCAGGCATTGATGCTGCGGCAGATCGGCGGGCAACTGCGGCTCGCCATGCTGCGCAAGGTAGCTGGGGGCCGCAAAGATCGCTTGGGTGATCGTGCCGACGTGGCGGGCGATCAGGCGCTCATCGCGAACCCTTCCGATGCGAAGGGCGACATCGACCGGGTCTCCCACAAAGTCGGCGATGCGCGACGAGAGGTCCAGTTCGAAATGAACGGCAGGATGAAGCGCAGCAAACTCCGACAGCAGCGGGGCGGCGAAGCGCAGGCCCAGATCGACCGGCATGGACAGCCGGATATGCCCGCTGATGGCTTGTGTGCTGCTGCGCAGGCTTTCGTGCGCCACGGCTGCTGCCTCGACGATCGGTGCGCAGTGCGCGTAGTAGTTTCGCGCCGCTTCCGTCAGGTTGATCCGCCGCGTCGTGCGCTCGAAGAGACGCACGCCGAGGCGCACTTCCATGGCCGCAATCCGACGAGAAAGCGTGCCGTTTGCCATGCCGAGCCGAGCGCATGCCTTGGTGAAGCTGCCAGTGCGGGCGACCTCGACGAAAAGCGCCATGTCCTGCAGGAGGTCGTAGGTGGCCATTACTTTTTCATAAATGAAAAACAGAATTTTTATTATGCCGTTTACGAAAAATATGCAGGCACCTAGCATCGGCGCGCCCGTTCTTGATCGTCGATCCAATCGACCGGCTTCAAGCACGGTCCCTTCAATCCATACAGGCCGTGCCCATGAAACTTCGTCTCCTGCCCCTTTTGCTGCAGTTCTGCCTGAGCATTGCCGCCACATCGGCATCCGCGCAAACGCCTGATGTGGTCGGCCAATGGCGCAGCAGAGGCCTGGAAGCGGCCGGACCGATGCATGTCACGCGTGCGTTCACGCTCACCGACACGGAGTGGACGGTGGTGTTCCATGCCTTCGGCGACGCGCAAGGCATGCAGCCGCTGTTCACCCTGAACGTGGGTGGCATTTATGTGATCGGCGCTGCGTCGGCAAAGGTATCCGGTGCATACGACGCCGTCTTCCCCGCAAACCATCGTCACATCACCGCCGACAGCGACCAGGGCGTGGCAATGTTTGCCGGCATGGGCTGTCGGTTGAACAAGGGCGAAGAAACAGCATTGATCCAACGAGGATGCGGTTTTGTACCGGGATTGATGAACGCGATGGGTGAGTACGATCTTGTCGCGCTGAAGGATGGGCAACTGTTTTTTGGCGATCGATCGGGTGATCTGACCAAGTTGCGCCCAGCGTTTCTCACCACCTACCCCCTGGTGCGCAAATGAATGCCCCCGTCCTGCTGATTGGTGCGACCGGTGCCACGGGTAGGCAGATCATCGCCAAGGCGCGCGAAGCCGGCGTTGAACTGCGCGTGATGGCGCGCGACCCGGAAAAGCTTGCGGGCGTGTCCTGCGCGGTGGTTCAGGGCGATGTTCTCGATCCGGTGTCGTTGCGACGTGCCGCGCGTGGCGTCCGAGCGGTCGTCAGCGCACTGGGTACGCCACTGCTTCTGCGTGGACCGGTCACGCTTCTATCGGAAGGCACCCGAAACATGGTGCGCGCCATGGAGTCTGAATGTCCCGGCGCCAGACTGCTTTGCGTCACGGGAATGGGCGCAGGCGACAGCCGTGGACACGGCGGATTCCTGTACGACCGAGTGATCTTGCCGCTGCTGCTCGGGCGCATCTATGCCGACAAGGATCGGCAGGAACAGGTCGTCATGCAGAGCCGGCTGGACTGGACCGTGATCCGTCCTGCAATGCTAACCGATGCCGATGCCACGCATGCCTGGCGGGAGATCACTTCCTGGTCCGAGCAAGCCCGCATGACGCGGATCTCCCGCGCCGACGTTGCCGAATTCATCGTGCGCGAAGTCAACACGCCGCGACATCGCCGTGCGATCGTGAATCTGAGCGAGTGAGGAGTCCGGAATGAAGGATGTCATGGGCAACGGGCGGCTGGAGGCCTTACCGACGGCGTGATATTGGATGGAACGATCACCATCATCTGCTGCAGGCGGCTCGCGGCGTGGACGGGCGGAGCTCAAGCCTTCTTGGTCGCGGCGGGGATCTCCGTGCTCTTCGGCGCTGCGGCACGTGGCACGCGGATGTGCGCGGCGAAACCACGGCCTGGCGTGCTTGTCAGCGCAAAGGTCCCGCCCATGCGCTCAATGTTCTTCGCAACGATCGACAGACCCAATCCGGCACCGGCGGCCGACGTACGTGCCACGTCGCCTCGGAAGAACGGCTTGGTCAGTTGCGACAGAAGCGCGGGTGCGACACCTGCGCCGTGATCGCGAACCTTGATCAGTACCGTGTCGTTGTGAGCCTGTGCGTGGATTGCCACGTCGGCAACGTCGGTGCCCGGCGTCTTGCCGTAGCGCCGCGCGTTTTCCACGAGATTGGAGACCACGCGTGTGAGTTCGACCTCATCCGCCATCACGCGCAGGTCGGTCGGCACGTCGACCTGGATGTTGATGTCGGCCTGGTCCTCGACCGCATAGGTGCATGCGTCCACCACCTCTCGAAGCAGCACGGGCTTGAAGTTGACGTGGTCTGGCCTCGCATAGTCGAGAAACTTGTCGATGATGGCATCGAGTTGCGCAATGTCCGCCGCCATGTGGTTGCGCGCATCCTCGTCCGCGACGCTCATTTCCGTCTCGAGTCGCAGTCTGGCCAAGGGCGTGCGCAGATCGTGCGAGATCCCGGCCAACATCACGGCGCGGTCCTGTTCGATCTTTGCGAGTTGGTCTGCCATGCGGTTGAACCCGATGTTGACAGCGCGGATTTCGTTGGTCCGCGCGCGTTCATCGAGACGATGCGCTTCGTATTCGCCTTCGCGGACCTGTCGAGTGGCGCGCGACAACTGTTTGAGAGGTCGGTTGATGAAGCGCGTGATCAGCGCAGCGCCAGCCAGCGAGAGCGCCATGGCCGTCACCAGCCAGACCAGCCAGGTCCGGCCGCCGACACGGCTGAAACGTGTCGGGTCGAGCAGCAGCCAGTAGTTGTCGCCTTCGATCGCAAAGCCGATCCAGAGCCCGGGCTCTTCGTTCACCTTGCTGGCCACGGTCGTGCCTTCGCCCAACTGTTCGATCAGCTCTTCCGTCACTCTCTGATCTAGCTCACCGCTGGTGTAGCGGTCGAAGCGGTCGTTCGGCTCCCGCGGCAGGATGCGCACGCCTTCCTGGTCGGCCAGCGTCTTGATCAGCGACACCCGCGTGATGGCATCGGAGTAGACGAGCGCTGCACGCGTCAAATTGACGAGCGATGCGATCTGGTGCGCAGTCTGGATGGCGCGCGGCTCATATTCCAGCGCCCTGAATGTCTGAAGCCATGCCACCGTGCAGCCGATCAGCAGCAGGGCCAGCAGAAAGAAGGTGCGCCAGAAAAGGCTGAAGCCAAGCTTCAGGCGCCGTCGTCCGCGGGCCGCGCCGAGGCTTTCGAGGGCGCCCGGTGCGGTGAACTGCGAACCGTCGGCCGCAGTGGCTTTGGGTGCCTTGCTAGCAGTTGCCGACACTGGGCCTCGCGAACTCAGGCAGTGCCATCCGGCACGAACACATAACCTACCCCCCAGACCGTCTGGATGTAGCGCGGAGCAGCCGCATCGGCCTCGACCAGCTTGCGCAGACGCGATATCTGAACGTCCAGGCTCCGGTCGAAAGGCTCGAATTCACGACCTCGGGCAAGCTGTGCCAGTTTTTCCCGAGAAAGCGGTTGGCGCGGATGGCGAACCAGCGCCTTCAGCATGGCGAATTCGCCTGTCGTCAGCGACAGCTCTTCCCCATCCTTCCTGAGAGTGCGCGAGCCGAGATCGAAGCTGAACGGACCGAAAGTCACCGTCTCGTTGTCGGTCGATGGTGCACCGGGCGCCTCGAGAGGAGGCCGGCGACGAAGCACCGCATGAACGCGGGCCAGCAGCTCGCGGGGGTTGAAGGGTTTTCCGAGATAGTCGTCGGCGCCGACTTCGAGGCCGACGATGCGGTCCACGTCTTCACCCTTGGCCGTGAGCATGATGATCGGTGTGCGGTCGTTCGCCGCACGGAGCCTGCGACAGACCGACAGGCCATCTTCGCCAGGCATCATCAAGTCCAGTACGATCAGATCGACGGTGTCGCGAAGCAGGATTCGGTTCAGGGCCTTGCCGTCTTCGGCGACGATCACCTCGAAGCCTTCCTGCGTCAGGTAGCGGCGCAGGAGATCGCGGATACGGGCGTCGTCGTCAACGATCACGACCTTGTCGGTGCGGGTGAGAGTCTGATTCATTTCTACAACGGTGAATTTGTAACAGAGCCGATTCTGAAGGCGTTAGAACGTCATTCGACAAGTTCGGGTAGTTGTCTGACAGTAAGTTACACAACTTGCGCAGCACCGCCATGTGTTCATATCGGAGCCAAGTCAGGGTGGCAAAGTTGCATCTTTCCATCCTTGTTCACCCATGACATCTGTCCTTCATTGCTGGCCGCTGCTCGTCGCCGCGCTTTGTGCGCCGGTGTGGTCGGCGTCGCCTGCGATGGCCCAGGTCGCTTCATTCAATTCGGGTGAACTGCGTCGTGCAGTCGAGGCGCATCGCGCTGAACAGCGTGAGGAAGTCAAGCGGGAGGAGGCGGCCGCCGGCCGGCACCTCACGGCCGGCGAGCTCGCGGAATTACGCGAGCAGGTACGCCGTCAGTGGGCTCCGGCTGCGCCGTCGCAGATGCAGGACGCCCGGCGCAACATCCCGCCGTCGGCACCAGAGATGACGCCGGAGCGTGCCTTGACCTTTCCGCGCAGCCAGCGACGCTGACGACGACCGAGGCCGGTATCGCCGGTCCATTTTTATCTTTGTCACCCTTGGAGTTACCGTTTGAAAATTATCAGATCGATGGCGATGTGTACCGTGTTCGCCACTGCCGGCGCAGCATTCGCGCAGACCGCGCCTTGGCCCGAGCCGCAGAACGTGCTGCAGTTGTCGGCCAGCGGCACCGTTGAAGTCCAGCAGGATTTGCTCAGCATGTCGCTCACGACCACGCGGGAAGGTACCGAAGCGTCGGGTGTGCAGGCACAGTTGAAGACCGCGCTCGATGCGGCGCTGGCCGAAGCGAAGCGCAGCGCGCAGCCCGGACAGTTGGATGTTCGTACCGGCAGCTTCAGCCTGTCACCGCGCTATACCCGCGAAGGGAAAATCAATGGCTGGCAGGGCTCTGCCGAACTGATTCTGGAAGGTCGCGACTTCCCGCGGATCACCCAGACGGCGGGCCGAATCACGACGCTAACCGTGGGTGGCGTGGGCTTCGGCCTGAGCCGCGAGCAGCGCGCAAAGGTCGAGGCCGACGCGCAGACGTTGGCTATCGACAACTTCAAGCAGAAGGCGGACTCGCTGGCGAAAGGCTTCGGCTTTGGCAGCTATACCTTGCGCGAGGTGTCGGTCAACGCGAGCCAAGACGGCCCGATCCGCCCGCGGATGATGGCGATGCAGGCGTCGGCCAAGTCGATGTCGGATTCCGCCGTGCCGGTGGAAGCAGGCAAGACCAACGTGGTGGTCAACGTGTCCGGCTCGGTGCAGCTCAAATAACGCGGAGTCCGCGCCCGGACTTCGGGCGCGCCTCGCGGTTTGCCGACGGCTACTGCGCAGTCCAGCCGCCGTCGACCTGCCATGCCACGCCGCGAACCTGATCGGCGGCTGGCGAACACAGGAAAACGGCCAGCCCACCCAACTGCTCGACAGTCGTGAACTGCAGTGAAGGCTGTTTTTCGCCAAGCAACTCGGTTTGCGCCTGGGCCAGGGAAATGCCTGCGCTGGCGGCACGTGCGTCGATCTGCTTCTGTACCAGGGGCGTCAGCACCCAGCCTGGGCAGATCGCGTTGCTGGTGATCCCCGTGGTTGCCGTTTCCAGCGCCACAGACTTCGTGAAGCCCACGATGCCATGCTTGGCCGCCACGTACGCCGACTTCTGTGCAGACGCCACCAGGCCGTGGGCCGACGCGATGTTGATGATGCGGCCCCAGTTGGCCGCACGCATGGCAGGCACCGCCAGGCGCGTGGTGTGGAAAGCGCTGCTGAGGTTGATGGCGATCACCGCGTCCCAGCGGTCGACCGGGAAATCCTCGACCTTGGCGACATGCTGGATGCCGGCGTTGTTCACGAGGATGTCGACGCGGCCAAAGGCCGACGAGGCATAGCCCATCAGGTCTTCGATCTGGTCCGGCTTGCTCATGTCGGCGCCGTGGTAGCCGACCTTCACGCCGAGTGCCGCAATTTCTGCCTTGGGCGCGTCGGCATCGCCGAAGCCGTTGAGCACGATGTTCGCGCCCTGCAGCGCGAGAGATCTTGCGATACCGAGTCCGATGCCGCTGGTGGAACCCGTGACCAGCGCTGTTTTGCCTTTGAGCATGATGATGAATCTCCGGATGATTTAGGATGCAGCGAGACGATTATCCGCACCCAGAAAAGCTGCCAGCCATGATTGAACCTGCCCTCCATTTCGTCGATTGCGAGGACGCGCAGGGCGGCCACCGCATGGCCTACTGGCAGTGGGGCGATCCGGCAAGCACGCACCTCATCGTGTGCGTGCATGGGCTGACGCGGCAGGGCCGCGACTTCGATGTGCTTGCGCGTGCACTGGTCGAACGCGCCGCGGGGCGGATTCGCGTGGTTTGCCCGGACATCGTCGGCCGCGGTAAGAGCGACTGGCTCAGGGAACCGATGGGCTACCAGCCGCCGCTCTATGCCGCCGACATGCTCAGCCTGCTTGGGCAACTGCACCTGCAGCAATCGATCGACAACCTCGACTACGTCGGCACGAGCATGGGCGGACTGATCGGAATGCTGCTTGCGGGCTACCGTCAATTCCCGTTGCCAGTGCCGATCCGGCGCTTGGTGCTCAACGATGTGGGGCCCGCCTTGAGCGCGGGCGCGCTGCAGCGCATCGGTGCATATGTCGGCCAGATCGGGCGCTATGCAGACGTGCAGGAAGCAGCGGATGCCCTGTGGGCGCTGTCGACGACATTCGGTCCGCATACGCGGGCGGAGTGGCTCGAGTTGTCGCGCCACATGGTCGTTTCCATGTCGGAGCGCAGCATGGATGGGCGCTCGAAGCTCGATACGCCGGGAGACGTGATTGCCGGCCCGGTCGTGCTGCACTACGACCCGGCGATCGCGGTGCCGCTCCGCGCGATCACGCCGGAATCGTCTGTGCAGGCCGAGGCCGTCAGGTGGGGGCTCT
>CAIQMJ010001295.1 GCA_903872875.1 uncultured Variovorax sp. | reverse complement strand
CGGCTGGTCGTCATCCTCGGCATGCTGGCGGCCTTCGCACCCTTTGCCACCGACATGTACCTGCCGGCCTTCCAGCAGATGGCCGGTTCGTTCGGCGTGGGTGCCGGCGGCATCGAGTCGACGCTGTCGGTTTTCTTCCTCGGGCTGGCGCTCGGCCAGGCGATCCACGGCCCGCTGATCGACCGCTTCGGCCGGCGCCGGCCGCTGCTCGCCGGCATCGGCGTCTATCTGGTCGCGACGGTGGTGTGCGCGACCACGTCGGACCTCGGCGTGTTCACCGGCGCACGCCTGCTGCAGGCGATGGGCGGCTGCGCCGGAATGATCATCGGCCGCGTGATCGTGAGCGACCTGTTCGACCCGCAGGAGGGCGCGCGCGTGCTGTCGCTGCTGATGATGGTGATGACGCTGGCGCCGATCAGCGCACCGGTGCTGGGCGGGCTGATCCTCACCACCATGGGCTGGCGGATGATCTTCGCGTTCCTGTTCGCCTTCGGCCTGCTGTGCGCGGTGCTGGTGTGGCGCTTCCTGCCCGAGACCTTGCCGCCCGAGCGGCGGCGCCCGCTGAGCGCGGCGCGCATCGCGGGCGCCTACGGGCGGCTGGTCCGGCGGCCGGCCTTCATCGTGCCGGCCCTGGTGGGCGGCCTGGCGCAGGCCTGCATGTTCGCCTACATCACCGGCTCGCCGGGCGTGTTCATCGGCATCCACCACGTGACGGCCCAGCAGTACGGCTGGCTGTTCGCGTCGGTCGCCGCGGGACTGATCCTGGCGGCGCAGGGCAACCGCATGGGCCTGAAGACCTGCACGCCGACCACGCTGCTGGGCCGTGCATTGGCGGTCAACGTGGCCGGCGGCCTGAGCCTGCTGGCCGTGGTTGCAGCCGGCGCAGGCCTGGCGGTGCTGATGGTGCCGCTGTGGTTCGCGATCGCGTCGCTCGGCTTCGTCACCGCCAATGCGGCGGCCACCGCGATGGCCGCCAGCGGCGAGGAGCGCGGCAGCGGCTCGGCCCTGGTGGGCGTGCTGCAGTTCGGCTGCGCGTCGCTGGTGAGCAGCCTGGTCGCGGCCACGCAGAACGGCACGGCCTATCCGATGGCGATGGCGATCGTGTGCGCGGGGCTCGCGGCCACGCTGCTGTGGTTCGGCTCGCGCTCGCTGCGTGCCCGCAGCGCGGCGCAGCCGATCTAGCCCGACTCAGCCGATCGTCATCAGGCTCGCATTGCCGCCGGCCGCGGCGGTGTTCACGCTCAGCGCGCGCTCGATCACCAGCGCTTCCAGCGGGATGTCGACGCCGCCCGGTGGCTGGCTGCGGATGCCGACGATCGGTCCCGGGCGCTCGGCCATCCGGGCGCAGAGCGCCTGCAGCGACACGGCGTCGCCATGGTGCAGCGCCGCGTCGAGCGTGACCGTCGGCGCGGCCCAGTCCGGCGCGAGGACGATGGCATCGCGCACCGATGCGGGCAGCGCATCGCGCAGCGCCTGCGTTTCGGTCGGCCAGACTGCGGTGCTGCCCGCCGCGAGCACGGCGGCCAGTTGCACCAGCCGATCGGCATCGTCTGCGGCGAGGCACAGCACGGCCTCGCGCGGCTGCAGCGAATACACGTTGCGCTCGCCGGTCGGCCCGGCGAGCTCGCGTGCGCAACCGCTGCGCGAGAGCCGCGCGAAGCGCCGGCATGCCACCGCCAGCGCCGGCCGGCCGCCGGCCTCGGCCCACTGTTCGAGCGCCGACAGCGCCGCATGCCGCGATGCATCCACCGGCTCCGCGGCGGGATCCCGAGCGCCCGGACCGGCGCCGTCCAGCGCCCGCGCCAGCACGTCCTCCGGCCGAGACGACAGCAGGCGCTGCAGATAGAGCGGCCCGCCCGCCTTCGGCCCGGTGCCCGACAGCCCTTCGCCGCCGAAAGGCTGCACGCCCACCACCGCGCCCACGATGTTGCGGTTGACGTAGACATTGCCGGCGTGCGCGGCCTGCACCACCTGCGCGATGGTCTCGTCGATGCGCGTGTGCACGCCGAGCGTCAGGCCGTAGCCGGTGGCGTTGATGCGTTCGACCAGCGCGCCCAGATCGCGCCGCCGGTAGCGCACCACATGCAGCACCGGCCCGAACACTTCGCGCCGCAGCTCGGCGATGTCGTCCAGCTCGATCAGGGTCGGCCGCACGAAGGTACCGTGCGCCATCGCGCCTTCGGCTTCGCGGCCACCGCGATGGACGGCGCGGCCGCGCCCCTGCATCGTGGCGACATGGCGCTCGATGCCGTCGCGCGCCTGCGCGTCGATCACCGGCCCGACGTCGACCGCGAGCGATGCCGGATTGCCGATGCGCGCCTGCGCCATCGCGCCCTTCAGCATCGCCAGCACGCGGTCGGCGATCTCGTCCTGCACGCAGAGCACGCGCAGCGCCGAGCAGCGCTGGCCGGCACTGTCGAAGGCCGAGGCCATCACGTCGGCGACGACCTGTTCCACCAGCGCGGACGAGTCCACGATCATCGCGTTCTGCCCGCCCGTCTCGGCCACCAGCGGCACCGGCCGGCCGCCGGCACCGAGGCGCTGCGCCAGTGTCTTCTGCAGCAGGCGAGCGACTTCCGTGGAGCCGGTGAACAGCACGCCCTGAATGCGCGCGTCGCCGACCAGGCCGGCGCCGATGGTCTCGCCCGGCCCGGGCAGCAACTGGAGCGCTGCGCGCGGGATGCCCGCAGCCCACATCAGCCGCACTGCCTCGGCCGCGACCAGCGGCGTCTGCTCGGCGGGCTTGGCCAGCACGGTGTTGCCGGCGGCCAATGCCGCCGCCACCTGTCCCGTGAAGATCGCGAGCGGGAAGTTCCAGGGGCTGATGCAGGCCATCGGCCCGAGTGGCCGGTGCGTGTCGTTGGCGAAGCCGCTGCGCACCTGGGCCGCGTAGAAGCGCAGGAAGTCGGCGGCCTCGCGCACCTCGGCGATGCCGTTCGCATGGGTCTTGCCGGCCTCGCGTGCGAGCAGGCCCAGCAGTCGGGGCATCGCGGCCTCGAGGCTGCCGGCGCTGCGCTCCAGTGCCGCGGCGCGTTCGGCCGGCGGTGTGGCGGCCCAGGCCGGCGCGAAGGCCTCGGCGTCGTGCAAGGCGGCGTCGAGCTCGCGTGCTGTCGCGTCGCGCACATGGCCGACGGCGTCCCGGCGGTCGGCTGGATTCGATACCGGCGACCCGTCCGCATCGTCGCCTGGCATGTCCTGCGCGAGCATCGGCGCCGCCGTCCACGCATGCGCCGCGCTGCCGTCCAGCGCAGCCTGCAGCGCGCGCAACGCGTCGTCGCTCGCCAGGTCGAGGCCGCGCGAGTTGCGGCGCGCGTCGCCGTACAGCGCCGCTGGCAGCGGGATCGACGGATGCGGCAGGCCCACCGTGCCCTCGGCCGCCGCCATGCGCCCGACCGTCGCGACCGGGTCTTCCACCAGCGTCTCGAGTGGAATCGATGCGTCCGCGATCCGGTTCACGAACGAGGTGTTGGCGCCGTTCTCCAGCAGTCTGCGCACCAGGTAGGCGAGCAGCGTTTCGTGCGTGCCGACTGGCGCGTAGATGCGGCACGGACGGCCGAGCCCGCCGGCCGCCACCGCGCCGACCACCTGCGCGTACAGCGGCTCGCCCATGCCGTGCAGGCACTGGAACTCGTACTGGCCGGGCACCCAGCGCGCCGGGTCCGCGAGTTCGTGGATCGCGGCCATGGTGTGCGCGTTGTGCGTCGCGAACTGCGGGTACACCGCATCGGGCGCGGCGAGCAGCCGACGCGCGCAGGCCAGGTACGACACGTCGGTGTAGGCCTTGCGCGTATAGACCGGATAGCCGTCGAGCCCGTCGATCTGCGCGCGCTTGATCTCGCTGTCCCAGTAGGCGCCCTTGACCAGCCGCACCATCAGACGGTGGCCGCTGCGTCGTGCCAGGTCGACCACGCAGTCGATCACGAACGGGCAGCGCTTCTGGTAGGCCTGGATCACGAAGCCGATACCCTGCCAGCCGGCGAGCGCGGGCTCGAAGCACAGGCGCTCCAGCAGGTCGAGAGAAAGCTCCAGCCGGTCGGATTCCTCCGCGTCGATGTTCAGGCCGATGTCGTGTCGCTGCGCGAGCAGCGCGAGGTCGCGCAGCACCGGGTACAGCTCATCCATCACGCGTGCGCGCTGTGTGCGGCTGTAGCGCGGATGCAGCGCCGACAGCTTGATCGAGATGCCCGGCCCCGCATGCACGCCGCGCCCCGCCGAGGCCCGGCCGATCGCCTCGATGGCCTCGACATAGGCGATGCGGTAGCGCTCGGCGTCTTCCGCGGTCAGCGCGGCCTCGCCCAGCATGTCGTACGAATAGCGGAAGCCCTGCGCTTCCAGCGTGCGTGCGTGGTCGAGCGCCTGCGCGATGGTCTCGCCGGTGACGAACTGCTCGCCCATCATGCGCATCGCCATGTCCACGCCCTTGCGGATCACCGGCTCCCCGCCCTTGCCGATCAGGCGCGCCAGCGTGGCCGACAGGCCGGCCTCGCTGTGCGTCGCGACCAGCCGGCCGGTGAGCAGCAGCCCCCAGGTCGCGGCATTGACGAACAGCGACGGGCTGCGGCCCACGTGCGACTGCCACTGGCCGTGCGCGATCTTGTCGCGGATCAGCGCGTCGCGCGTCGCCGCATCGGGAATGCGCAGAAGCGCCTCGGCCAGGCACATCAGCGCCACACCTTCCTGCGAGGACAGCGCGTATTCCTGCAGCAGGCCCTGCACCAGGCCGGCCCGCCCGGCCGACGGGCGCCGCTCTCGCAGCTGCCCGGCCAGGCGCTGCGCGAGCCGCTGGGCGGCTTCGGTCTGCGCGGCGGGCAGACGGGCTTCTTCCAGCAGCGGCGCAAGGGCCTCGGGCTCGGGGCGGCGGCACGCGGCGGTGATGCGGCTGCGCAGCGGGGAAGGCGGCGCAAGCCCATCGGCGAAATCGGCGAAGGGCGAAACGGGGTCGGCTGGAGCAGGGTCTGCCATGGCGTGCATCGGTAGTGAATCGGCCAATAATGCCGGCGACACATCGACATTAGATGTCGAATTTCATCCCAGATGCCGAACAAATCACCAGCCAACACAGACAACGAAGCCGTTCTCGATCGCCTCGACCTGCGCATCCTCGGCGCACTTCAGACGGACGGACGGCTCTCGAACCTGAAGCTGGCCGAGACCATCGGCCTGTCGCCCACCGCCGCGCTGGCGCGGGTGCAGCGGCTTACGCGCGATGGCTACATCCTGGGGTACGAGGCGCGGCTCAACCCGCTCAGGCTGGGCGGCGGCATGCTGGTCTTCGTCGAGGTGCTGCTCGACCGCACCACGCCCAACGTGTTCGACCAGTTCAAGGCCGCGGTACAGGTGCGGTCCGAGATCATGGAATGCCACATGGTCGCGGGCGGCTTCGACTACCTGCTCAAGACCCGGAGCGCCGACATGCAGGCCTACCGCCAGTTCGCCGGTGCCGTACTGTGGCAGCTGCCCGGCGTGCGCGAGACCCGCACCTACGCGGTGATGGAAGAGGTCAAGAACTCGACGCACCTGCATCTGCCGGGCCTGCACTGACGCAGCCCCCGAGACGCCCGGCCCCGCGCGACCTCATTCGACCACGATCTTCTGGTCGCGGATCAGCGTCGACAGCAGCTTGCCCTCGTCGTCCAGCAACGTGCGGAACTGCGGCGTGTCCATCGCGACCGGCTCGGCGCCGAGTTCGCCGTAGCGCGCCTTCAGCGTCGACTGTGCCAGCGCCTTGCCGATCTCGCGGCTCATGCGGGCGATGACCTCGGGCGGCGTCTTCAGGGGCGCCCACATGCCGAACCAGATGTCGAGATCGGCCTCCTTGAAGCCCATCTCGCCGACCGTCGGCACGTCGGGAAAGAACGGCGAGCGCTTGGCGCTGACGATGCCCAGCAGCTTGACCTTGCCGGTCTTGATGTGCGGGAACGCGATGCCCGGATCGCAGACGAAGTCGGCCTGGCCCGACATCACGTCCATCAACGCCGGAGCCGCACCGCGGTACGGGATGTGCGTGACGTAGGTGCCGGTCGCGAGCTTGAAGAGTTCGCAGGCCAGGTGCGGTGGCGTGCCCGTTCCGGACGAGGCGTAGGACAGCTTGCCCGGCTGCGCTTTCGCCAGCGCCACCAGTTCGCGCACGTCGTTGGCGGGCAATTGCGGCCGGGCCACCAGGTACATCTGCGTGCGCCCGACGGTCGCCACCGGCAGCAGGTCGCGCGACGGCAGGATGGACGACTTGAACAGCGACGGATTGGCCGTCTCGACCGAGGTCGGCGCGATCAGGAAGGTCGCGCCGTCGGGTACCGCGCGGATCACTTCCGACGCCGCGATGTTGCCGCTGGCGCCCGGCTTGTTGTCGATGATGACCGGCTGGCCCAGTGCGTCCGACAGCGACTGCGACAGGATGCGCGCCATCACGTCGGTGCTGCCGCCGGGCGCGAAGCCGACCACCACGCGGATCGGCTTGGTGGGCCAGGCCGGCGCGGGCGCCTGGGCCAGCGCGGCGCCTGCCGCGGCCAGGCAGAAGGCCGAGGCCACCAGCGCCCGCAATGCGCGGCGCCGCCG
>CAIQMJ010001294.1 GCA_903872875.1 uncultured Variovorax sp. | reverse complement strand
GGTGGACCGGCTGGGCTTCTTCACGGACGTGAACGTGGAGACGCAGGAGGTGGCCGGCTCGCCCGACCAGGTCGACCTCATGATCGACGTCAAGGAGAAGCCGACGGGGACGCTTCAACTGGGTGCGGGTTATTCCAGTTCCGAGAAAGTGTCGCTGACCTTCGGCATTTCCCAGGAGAACGTCTTCGGTACGGGTAACTTTCTTGGCCTGCAGGTCAACACGAGCAAGTACTACCGGACGATTTCGGTGACGGCCACCGATCCGTACTTCACGAAGGACGGGATCTCCCGCACGGTGAGCGTGTTTCACCAGACCACGCGACCGTATTACACGGTTGACGGTGACTATTCGCTGGTCACGCAAGGCGGTTCTATCAAGTTCGGTGTGCCGTTCAGCGAAGTGGATACGGTCTTCTTTGGCGTGGGACTGGAGCAATTTGTCTTCGAACCGGGCACGAACATCGCGCAGTACACACCGCAAGCCTATCGCGACTATTTTGGTTGTGTGACCAGCGCAGCCAATTACGTCACTTGTGCCGATGACAGCAAGTGGGGTATTCCGCTCACGATCGGCTGGGCGCGCGACGATCGCGACAGTGCGCTGGTGCCGACGCGCGGTCGCTTGCAGCGCGCCAATGTGGAGTGGGGCGCCGGCGGCGACCTGAAGTACCTCAAGTCCAGCTACCAGTATCAGCAATACTTCCCGCTGAGCAAGCAGTACACCCTTGCCGTCAATGGCGAAGTGGGCTACGGCAAGGCCATCGGCAGCGAGGCCTATCCGATTTTCAAGAACTTCTATGCAGGCGGTCTGGGGTCGATTCGCGGGTTCGAACAGAACTCGCTCGGTCCTCGCGATGCCGTGACCGAGGCGGCGCTCGGCGGTACCAAGAAGGCGATCTTCAACATGGAGCTGAGCACGCCATTCCCCGGCGCCGGCAACGATCGCACGTTGCGTCTCTATGGGTTCTTCGACGCCGGCAACGTGTTCTCCGACCGCGGTCAACAGAGTGACGCTCAATGGAAGGCGCAGCAGAAGATTCGCGCGTCGGCCGGCTTGGGCATCAGTTGGATTTCTCCGCTCGGTCCCCTGCGGCTGGCCTATGCCGTTCCCATCCGCTCCCAGAGCGAAGAGGACCTTGTGTCGGACCCGAGCAAGCCAGTCTACAAGGATAGAATCCAACGCTTCCAATTCCAGATCGGAACATCTTTCTAATGAATTATTTGTCCCGCGTTGCAGGCGCATTGCTCATCTCGCTGGGAGCTTTGTCTGCGTTGCCGGCGCAGGCGCAAGCCCAAGAGACCTTCCGCATCGGCTTCGTCAATCCGGATCGTGTGCTGCGCGAGGCTCAGCCGGCAAAGGCTGCGCAGGCAAAGCTCGAGGCAGAGTTCTTGAAGCGGGAAAAAGATGTAGCGGCTTTGGGTGAAGCGCTCAAGACTGCATCCGAGAAGTTTGAACGCGAGGCTCCTACGCTTGCGGAGAGCCAACGTGTCGCACGCCAGCGTGCCCTGGTCGATCAGGATCGAGAGTTCCAGCGGCGCCGCCGTGAATTTCAGGAAGATCTGAACGCGCGCAAGAACGAGGAACTGCAGCAGGTCTATGAACGTGCAAATCGTGTGGTGAAGCAGGTTGCTGAAGCAGAGAAGTACGACGCGATTCTGCAAGAAGCGATCTACATCAACCCGAAGCACGACATCACCGACAAGGTCATCAAGGCGCTGAATGCGTCCTTGACCGCGCCGACCGCCCCAGCCGCGCCTGCTGCTGGCAAGTAAGGCCGCTTGCGTGGCGCTGAGGTTGGACGCTATCGTCGACGCCCTTGGGGGCGAGTTGCATGGCGACGGCGGGCTTTCCATCGAGCGACTGGCGCCACTGCAGACGGCTCAGCACGATGCGCTCAGCTTTCTGAGTCACCCTCGGTACCGCAAGGAACTGGCTGCTTCCAAGGCCGGGTGCGTGATTGTTTCAACTGCCATGAAGGATGAGGCGGCACAGCGTGGCGCGTTCATCGTCACGTCCGATCCGTACCTCTACTTTGCACGACTCACACAGTTGTGGAAGCAAGCGCATCTGCGGCCCGGCACTGTGCGCATTCATCCCAGCGCGGTGATCGACGCAGAAGCTCATGTCGACCCGACGGCCGAGATCGGTGCCTTGTGCGTGATCGAGCGCGGGGCACGGATCGGCGCCGACACAATCCTGAAGTCGCGCGTGACTGTCAGCGAGGACTGCAGCATCGGCGAGCGCTGCCTTCTGCATCCAGGTGTCGTGGTTGGCGCAGACGGCTTCGGACTGGCTCCTTCGCAGGGCGCGTGGGTGAAGATCGAGCAATTGGGCGCGGTGCGTATCGGCAACGATGTCGAGATCGGCGCCAACTCATGCATCGACCGGGGTGCGCTTGAGGACACGGTCATCGAAGATGGTGTGAAGCTGGACAACCTGATCCAGATCGGCCACAACGTCCACATCGGCAGAAATACGGCCATGGCCGGCTGTGTCGGCGTGGCTGGAAGCGCCGTGATCGGCGCTGGTTGCACCGTGGGTGGCGGCGCGATCGTTCTGGGTCACCTGACGCTGGCGGACAACGTCCACATCTCCGCCGCGACAGTGGTAACGCGCTCCATCCTGAAGCCAGGCCAGTACACCGGCATGTTTCCCATCGACGACAATGCCGCCTGGGAAAAAAACGCTGCCACCCTCAAGCAATTGCACAGCCTGCGTGAACGCATCAAGGCACTCGAACAGCAGTTGCTGCAGAACAAGAAATCATGACGACGCTCGACATCCATCAGATCCTCAAACTGCTTCCTCATCGGTACCCATTCCTGCTGGTCGACCGTGTTCTTTCGATGGAGAAGGGCAAGCGCATCACGGCGCTCAAGAACGTGACGATGAACGAGCCGTTCTTCAACGGCCACTTCCCGCACCGTCCGGTCAT
>CAIQMJ010001293.1 GCA_903872875.1 uncultured Variovorax sp. | reverse complement strand
GTGGTTGCGATTGATTTCTCGCCATCGTCACGCCGTGCATTGGAGACAGCCGCTGCGCTCTTCCCCGATGCGAACTTCACACTGTTCCACGCCTTCGACCATCCGTATCCCGCTCTTGCGGGCATGGACGTGGCGCAGGCCCGCAGCGATGGACGCCGGCTCGCACAGGGCGAGGCCGAGGCTTTCCTGCGAAGCTGCGCGCTGCCAAACGCCATGCACGCGCGCATGCAACTGACCTTGGACTATGGAGATCCAGGTGCGCTGCTGCGCGCGCGCAGCGCAATGCATCCCTCCGATTTGGTGGTACTCGGTACGCAACGCCGTGGAGGGCTGCTGGGCCTGCTGATCGGCAGCGTGGCGCAGCGCATACTCGAACAGGCAGATAACGACGTGCTGGTAGTGCCGGCCTGAACCATCTTGACGCACACCACGAGAATTAACCGATGATCACGGCCATCAAGGCGATATTTCGCTACTTCAACGACGCGGTTCCCTTCAAGCTCGGGCCCGCGCTCGCAGCCACCGCAGTGCTCGTCGTACTTTTGCTGGTTCCCTGCCCGGAAGGGCTGACGCCCAAGGCCTGGGGGCTGGTGGCCATCTTCCTGACCACGATCGTGGCGATCATCCTCAAGGTCATGCCAATCGGCGTCATGGCCATGATGGCCATCGTGATCGTGTCGCTGTCGCAAGTCACCTCGACGTCGTCCAAGGGTGCGATCACCGATGCGTTGAGCAGTTTTGCCAACCCGTTGATCTGGCTGATCGTGGTCGCCATCCTGATCTCGCGCGGCCTGAAGAAGACCGGGCTCGGCAGCCGGATCGGGCTGATCTTCATCTCGCTGCTGGGCAAGCGCACCGTTGGCATCGGCTATGGCCTGACCATCTGCGAGCTGGTGCTGGCGCCCTTCACGCCCAGCAATACCGCGCGCGGCGGCGGCATCGTGCATCCGATCATGAAGTCGATCGCCAATGCCTTCGACTCCGATCCGGCCAAGGGCACGCAGGGCAAGGTCGGCACCTACCTTGCGCTGGTCAACTACCACGCGAATCCGATCACGTCGGCGATGTTCCTGACCGCAACCGCGCCCAATCCGTTGGTGGTCGACTACGTCGCCAGGGCAACCCATCAGAACTTCCATCTGTCGTGGACGACCTGGGCGCTCTGCATGTTTCTGCCGGGCCTGGTCTGCCTGCTGGCGATGCCCCTGGTGATCTATTTGCTGTCACCGCCGGAGTTGAAGGTCACGCCCGACGCAGTGGACTACGCGCGAACCGAACTGGCGAAGATGGGGCCGCTCACCGCCAAGGAAAAGGTGATGCTCGGCACCTTCGGCCTGCTGCTGGTGTTGTGGGCCAACGTGCCGGCGATGCTGTTCGGTCCGGCGTTCACGCTGGATCCGACGGTGGTCGCGTTCGTCGGACTGTTCGTTCTGATCATCACCGGAACCATCGACTGGGACGACGTCCTGTCGGAGAAGAGTGCCTGGGATACGCTGGTGTGGTTCGGCGCGTTGGTGATGATGGCCGAGCAGTTGAGCAAGGTCGGCGTGATCGCCTGGTTCTCGGAGGGGATGAAAGGCGCGATCGTCGCCAGCGGCATGGGCTGGGGGCCGATCGCCGCCATCCTGGTGCTGGCCTTCGTCTTCTCGCACTACCTGTTTGCGAGCACCACCGCGCATGTGAGCGCGATGCTGCTTGCCTTCCTTGGCGTCGGCGTCCAACTGATCCCGGCTCCGTACGTGGTCCCGTTCATGCTGATGATGACCGCCGCCTCGGCCATCATGATGACGCTGACGCACTACGCCACCGGCACCTCGCCCATCATCTTCGGCAGTGGCTACGTCACGATGGGCGACTGGTGGCGCGTGGGCTTCGTGATGTGCGTGGTGGAGCTGTTGATCTTCGCGGTGATTGGCATTCCTTGGTGGAATGTGCTCGGGTACTGGTGAAATGCACGGCGGCAAGCTGCGACTCTTGCGCGCTGCCGAGATGTTCCGCCGACGCGGTGCTGGCGTTGACGTGCCTGCCCGACAATTTTGCTGAATCAACCCTGCGGCATGCGGTTCCCAGATCCGGTCAAAAAATCTTCAAGATCCGCCCATGCACACCGTTGAAACCGTCCTCCTGGTCCTGATGCTGGGCGCGCTGACCGGCATCGCAGCCCGCTATGTCCGCGCCATACCGCTCCCGCTGATCCAGATCGCGCTGGGCGCTTTGCTGTCCTGGCCCCAGAAGGGCTTGCACATCGCCTTCGATCCGGAGTTGTTCCTGCTCCTGTTCATCCCGCCGCTTCTGTTCGCCGACGGCTGGCGCATCCCGAAGCGCGAGTTCTTCGCCCTCTACAAGCCGATCCTGAAGCTGGCGCTCGGCCTGGTGCTGTTCACCGTCATCGGCCTGGGCTACCTCATCCGCTGGATGATTCCCGAGATTCCACTGACCGTCGCCTTCGCGCTGGCCGCCGTGGTGTCGCCCACCGATGCGGTGGCCGTGTCGGCAATCACGCGCAACCTGGGCATGCCCGCGCAGACGATGCACGTGCTGGAAGGCGAGTCCCTGCTGAACGACGCCTCCGGCCTCGTGGCACTGAAATTTGCTGTGGCGGCCACGCTCACGGGTCTTTTTTCCTGGTCCGACGTCGCCAAGGATTTCATGTGGATGGCATTGGGTGGACTCGGCGCCGGGGCGCTCATCGGCTGGGGTTTCGCGGTCGCCCGCGACACGGTGACGCGGCGCCTGGGCGACGTTGCGGCAACGCAGATGGTGCTGCTGCTCGTGCTGCTGCCCTTCGCGGCCTACATCGTGGGGGAGCGGATCGGCGTCTCGGGCATTCTGGCCGCCGTGGCCGCGGGCATCACGACCAACTTCGCAGACCTCAGCCGCAGCGACTTCGTGGCCGAACGCATGCAGACGGAGGGTACCTGGACCATGGTGGAATCGGCCTTCAATGGCGCCATCTTCCTGTTGCTGGGTCTGCAGTTGCCATCGATCATCGGCGTGACACTGCAGGAAGCCGGCCATCGCTGGTGGATACCCGCAGGCTACGCGCTGGCGATTTCCTCGGCCCTCCTGGCCCTGCGCTGGATCTGGCTCACCCTGGGTGTCCAGGGCAGCCTATGGAGAGCCCATCGGGAGGGGAAGATGACCGAGAAGCCCTCGTATCTGCTGACGCTGGCCACCACGCTGGCGGGCATTCGCGGCGCGGTGACCCTTGCCGGTGCGCTCTCGGTGCCGCTGCTGCTCAACAATGGACAGCCGTTCCCCGGCCGCGATCTGCTGATCTTCCTGGCCACGGCCACCATCCTGTTCACGCTGGTGATCGGCAGCGTAGGACTGCCGCTGGTCCTGCGCTCCATGCCGTCGCCCGGTGAACCCGAATCGGCGCGCGAAGAGCGCCATGCTCGCCTGGCCGCCTGCAAGGCGGCCATCGCCGGCATGGCGCTGGTCAAGGAGCAGGCCGAGTCAGCGGACCCGCAATGGCTCGCGCAGTACCAGGAATCGGCCGGACGGCTGACGCAGGAATACCGCAGGCGCATTGACCTTCTCGAAGATCCCGCGCAGCCAGCAACGCCAGAGACGCATGCCGAAACGCCTGATGTCGTTCGCCAGCGGCGCCATCGCTACGTGGTGGAGCTCGAACTGCGGCTCAAATCCCTGCACGTCGAACGCGATGCGCTGTACGCCGAGCGGCACGCCCATCGCATCAACGACGAATCCCTGCGCAGCCTCGTGGGTGAACTCGACCTGGCAGAGGTCTCATTGCGCAAGCGGCTTGACGTCGCTCACCGTGCCGCAGGCCCGGACACGCGTTCGACGGCGGCGCTCGCCCCTCCGCGTGACCCTGGCAGATAAGCTGCAACCACCGTTCCCGGCTCATCAAGCGCTCCAGCAACGTTTCCTTGAGTAATAACATATGCACCAAGTGTCGGTTCGGTGTTAGCGATGACATACCATGCTGAACCAATCGCAACGACCACGACAACGAAAAAAGCAATAGATCGCATATGGGCAAT
>CAIQMJ010001292.1 GCA_903872875.1 uncultured Variovorax sp. | reverse complement strand
GCGGCCGTGCCGACGTATGGGAACCGGACCAGGACGTGTACTGGGGCCGCGAGACCAAATGGCTCGGCGGCGACGTGCGCTATTCGCAGGGCTCGCCGGGCGTCGACAAGGACCACGGCGTGCTCGTCAAGGACGACGACAGCAAGGTGCCTGAGTCGCGCGATCTCGAGAACCCGTTGGCCGCCGTGCAGATGGGGCTGATCTACGTGAACCCCGAAGGCCCGGACGGCAAGCCGGACCCGATCGCCTCGGCACGCGACATCCGCGACACCTTTGCGCGCATGGCGATGGACGACGAAGAGACCGTGGCGCTCATCGCCGGCGGCCACACCTTCGGCAAGACGCATGGTGCCGGTCCTGCGGACAACGTCGCGCTCGAACCCGAAGCGGCCGGCATCGAGGACCAGGGCCTCGGCTGGAAGAACGGCTTCGGCACCGGCAAGGGTGCCGACACCATCACCAGCGGACTCGAAGTCACCTGGACCAGCACACCCACCAAGTGGAGTACCAACTTCTTCTGGAACCTGTTCGGCTACGAATGGGAACTGACCAAGAGCCCGGCGGGCGCGCACCAGTGGGTGGCCAAGGGAGCGGGCGCCACGATTCCGCATGCCTTCGACGCATCGAAGAAGCTGCTGCCCACCATGCTGACGACCGACCTGGCGCTGCGCTTCGACCCGGCCTACGAGAAGATCTCGCGCCGCTTCATGGAAAACCCCGACCAGTTCGCCGATGCGTTCGCGCGCGCCTGGTTCAAGCTCACGCACCGCGACATGGGCCCGCGCGCCCGTTATCTCGGACCTGAAGTGCCGGCGGAAGAACTGATCTGGCAGGACCCGATTCCTGCGGTCGACCATGCCCTGGTCGACGCGCAGGACATCGCATCGTTGAAGGCGAAGGTGCTGGCTTCAGGCCTCACGCCGGTTCAGCTCGTCGCAACGGCCTGGGCCTCGGCATCGACCTTCCGCGGCTCCGACAAGCGCGGCGGCGCGAACGGTGCGCGCATCCGGCTGGCGCCGCAGAAGGACTGGGCGGTCAACCAGCCGGAACAGCTGGCCAAGGTGCTGCAGGTGCTCGAGGGCATCCAGGGCGAGTTCAACGCGGCGCAGTCCGGCAAAAAGATTTCGCTGGCCGACCTGATCGTGCTGGCCGGTGGCGCGGGTGTGGAACAGGCTGCCAAGGGCGCGGGACGCGACGTGAAGGTGCCGTTCACGCCGGGCCGCACCGACGCGTCGCAGGCGCAGACCGATGTGGCGTCCTTCGCGCCGCTGGAGCCCGCCGCGGACGGCTTCCGCAACTACACGAAGGCGCGCTTCAGCGTGCCGGCCGAGGTGCTGCTGGTCGACAGGGCGCAACTGCTGACGCTGACCGCACCCGAGCTGGCCGTGCTGGTCGGCGGACTGCGCATGCTGGGCGCCAATGTGGGCGGCAGCCAGGACGGCGTCTTCACGCAGACGCCGGGCACACTGACCAACGACTTCTTCGTGAACCTGCTCGACATGGGCACGGAGTGGAAGTCGGTGGACGGCGCCGGCGAGCAGTTCGAAGGCCGCGACCGGAAGACGGGTGAGCTGAAGTGGACGGCGACGCGGGCGGATCTGGTCTTCGGGTCGAACTCACAGCTGCGGGCGATCGCGGAGGTGTACGGCAGTGCCGATGGACAGCAGAAGTTCGTGGATGACTTCGTGGCTGCCTGGACGAAGGTGATGGAGCTGGATCGGTTCGATATCGCCTGAGGCATCTCCAGCGCTTGAGCCGAGCGCTTCGCCACGCCCGCCGCGCCTTGCGCGGCGGGCGACACGGCATGCGTCAAGCAGATAAATGATTACAATGCGGCCCAGGCGGCCCAGCAGAGCGAACTAAATAAGCAGGAAAACGCGTACCGGGACGCGATGAAGGTGTACAATCGCGACGTCTTTATCATCGCGAACATAGTGGGCATAGTCGTCTTCATTACCGGTT
>CAIQMJ010001291.1 GCA_903872875.1 uncultured Variovorax sp. | reverse complement strand
CCACGACCGAGCGGTATTGATCGGCACCGACAGGCACGGAACTGTGCTCCAGTCGCTCGAGCAACTGCGCCAGCGTTTCCGTGATATCGAGATTGGTCTTCGAAGCAGGAGTGTGGGTTGCGGTCATGGACGGAATCTGGGGACGCGTTGCATCGAATGCAAGCGCCGACCCTATTTTGCTACAACTTCGATAGCATTCCCTTCCATTGCCTTGTTCTGCCGACTGCCGTCGCGCGTTGGTGACCCAGCAACAGCGGTCGGCGGGCTTAAGATTTCGGGTCAGACGGGCGCCGCCGCCGCTCGCTCAATCTGGTGCGCGAACCTGTGCATCCCTGCGGCCGTCATCAGCTTTTCGACCACCGAACCCAATGCAACTCAACTTCATCGCCAACGCCGACGTACCCTCTTCGTCGGGCCGCACGCTGCCCGTCATCGATCCGTCGGATGGCCAGCCTTTCGACGAGCTCCAGCGCAGCAATGCCGCCGACATCGACGCCGCAGTGCGTGCAGCACGCGACTGCTTCGAAGGTGTCTGGCACAAGGTCAGCGCAGCCGAACGCGGTCGCCTCCTCTACAAGCTGTCGCAGAAGATCGCCGCGCACGTGGACGAACTCACCGCCCTGGAGCAACGCGACTGCGGCAAACCCGTGAAGCAGGCGCGTGCCGACGCGCTCGCCCTGGTGCGCTACTTCGAGTTCTACGCCGGCGCCTGCGACAAGCTGCATGGCGACACGATTCCCTATCTGGACGGCTACAGCGTCCTGACCTGGCGCGAACCGCACGGCGTGACCGGCCACATCATTCCCTGGAACTATCCGATGCAGATCTTCGGCCGCAGCGTGGGCGGCGCGCTCGCGGCCGGCAACGTCTGCGTGGTCAAGCCGGCGGAAGACGCGTGCCTGTCGCTGATCCGCGTGGCCCAGCTGGCGGCGGAAGTCGGATTTCCCGCCGGTGCGCTGAACATCGTGACCGGCTATGGCCACGAAGTCGGCGACGCGCTGGCGCGGCATGAAGGCATCGATCACATCAGCTTCACCGGTAGCCCGAAGATCGGCACGCTGATCCAGCAGGTGGCCGCCGAACGCCATTGCCCGGTCACGCTCGAACTCGGCGGCAAGAGCCCGCAGATCATCTTTGCTGACGCCGATCTCGGCGCTGCCGTGCCGGCGCTGGTCAACGCGATCGTGCAGAACGCCGGCCAGACCTGCTCGGCCGGCTCGCGCGTGCTGGTGCAGCGCGACATCTACGAACTGCTCCTCGAACGCCTCGGCAACGCTTTCTCGGCGCTGCGCGTCGGTCCGGCCGCAATGGACCTCGACGTCGGCCCGTTGATCCGCCAGACGCAGCAACAGCGCGTGTGGGACTTCCTGTCGGACGCACAGGTCGCGGGCATCCCGATGGTGGCGCAGGGCGTCGTTGTCGACGAAGCGCCCGAGACGGGGTTCTACCAGGCGCCGACACTGCTGCGCGACGTACCGGTGAACCATCGGCTCGCGCAGGAAGAAGTGTTCGGTCCGGTGCTCGCGGCCATGCCATTCACGGACGAGGACGAGGCAGTCGCATTGGCGAACGCCACGCAGTTCGGCCTCGTCGCAGGCGTGTGGACACAGGACGGCGCGCGCCAGTTCCGGATGGCACGCCGCGTGCGTTCCGGACAGGTGTTCATCAACAACTACGGCGCGGGTGGTGGCGTCGAGCTGCCCTTTGGCGGCGTCAAGTCGTCGGGCTACGGGCGCGAAAAGGGTTTCGAGGCGCTGTATGGCTTCACGACGCTGAAGACCGTCGCCTTCAAGCACGGCTGACGGTCCAGACCCGACTTCGTCCGATGCGGGCGAAGTCGGGTATCACGAGCACGGGTCGGATCAGGCCAGCGCGGTATCCAGCAGCATCATCAGCACGAAGCCGATCATCAGACCGCCGGTGGCGAAGGCCTCGTGCCCCTTGCGATGCGACTCGGGGATGATCTCGTGGCTGATGACGAAGAGCATCGCACCCGCCGCGAAGCCGAGCCCCCAGGGCAGCAGTGCGGACGAGTAGCCAACGATCGCAGCGCCCAGCACCGCGCCGAGAGGTTCCACCAATCCCGAGGCCATGCCGAGCGTCACGGCAAACCAGCGGCGATAGCCTGCGGCCAGCAGCGCAACGGCAACGACCAATCCTTCAGGCACGTCCTGAATGGCAATGCCAGTGGCGAGAGCATTGGCACGCAGGCCTTCGTTCCCTGCATAGCCGACGCCGATGGCGAGGCCTTCCGGCAGGTTGTGCAGCGCGATCGCAAAGACGAACAGCCAGGTACGGCGCAGCTTCTGTGCCGACTGCCCCTCGCGGCCCTTGATGAAATGCTCGTGCGGAAGCACGCGGTCCATCGACAGCAGCGCCACTCCGCCGAGCAGGATCGCGAGGCCGATGATTCCGCCGGCCGCCCAGGGACCTCCACCGAAAGTACCGACGGCACGGGCGGCTTCGATGCCGGGGATCACCAGCGAGAACGCACACGCAGCCAGCATCACGCCGGCGCCGAAGCCGAACAGCGTGTCCTGCACGCGATCCGACAGGCGTTGGGAGAACATGACCGGCACGGTGCCCAGCGCCGTTGCCAGCGCAGCGACGGAGCCACCAATCAGTGCATTGAAAACGACTGCGTCGCTGTTGACGAAGCGCCAGAACTGCGATGCCGCCACGGCGAGGCCGGCCAGCACGATCGACCACCCGAGCCACTGCCGGCGCGGCTGCAGCAGGCGGCGCGCCGGCACATCGGCGATGCCCGGCACGGTGGGCGGACGGTCCATGGTGTCGTTCCTTTCAGGTGCGGCAGGCGACATGGCGCCGCGTCACCTCGGCCCAGTCGACGACGTTGTAGAACGCAGCGATATATTCCGGGCGGCGGTTCTGGTACTTCAGGTAGTAGGCGTGCTCCCACACATCCAGGCCAAGGATGGGTGTGTTGCCCGAGCCGATGCCGACCATCAGCGGACTGTCCTGGTTGCCAGTGCTCTCCACCGCCAGCTTGCCTTGCTTCGTTACGCTGAGCCAGGCCCAGCCACTGCCGAATCGGGTGAGCGCGGCCTTCGTGAAGGCTTCCTTGAATGCGTCGAAACCGCCGAGATCCGCATCGATCGCCGCGGCCAGTTCACCGGACGGCCGTCCGCCACCAGATGGCGACATGACGCTCCAGAACAGGCTGTGGTTCGCATGGCCACCACCGTTGTTGCGCACGGGCGCGCGCAGCTTTTCGGGCAGCGACTCGACCGTCGCGACCAGTTCCTCGATGGGGAGATCGACCCATTCGCTGCCTTCCAGTGCCGCATTCAGATTGTTCACATAGGTCTGATGGTGCTTCGTGTAGTGGATCTCCATGGTCTGTGCATCGATGTTCGGTTCGAGCGCGTCGTAGGCGTATGGCAGCTTCGGCAGGGTGTATGGCATGAAGGATGGCAACTTGGTAGTGGAAAAGGAGGAGGCGGAGACAGGCTCAATGCAGCGTGTGACTGCGGACCAGCGGAAAAGGCATGCAGCCGGCGCGCAGCGCGTTCAGTAAGGCTGGATGGCTCCCGTGCTCGCTCAAGTGGGAGAGCAGCGCGGCGTGCGTCTCCCGGCTGTGACGAAATGCGGCCTGCTGCATTTCGTGATCCTGCGCGATAACGAGCGAGTGCTGAAAGAGGGGCCCGGCCAACGCGGTGTTGCCACAACGTGCAGCATCACCGCCGCGCCGCCTCAGGCTCTGCCACTCGAGCAGGCCCTGCGCGAACGCTGCGGCCTCGCGCAAAAAGGCACCGGAATACGTATTCATGCGGACAACTCCTGTTCAAAACACCCTTTGCGTCGAACAGGACT
>CAIQMJ010001290.1 GCA_903872875.1 uncultured Variovorax sp. | reverse complement strand
GTGTATTCGACCAACAACAACACCTTCGACATCTGGATGGTGGGCGCCTTCGGCTTCATCGGCTACATGTTCTTCAAGCTGGGCTGCGAACCTGCACCGCTGCTGCTGGGCTTCATCCTGGGCCCCATGATGGAAGAGAACCTGCGCCGTGCGCTGCTGCTGTCGCGTGGCGACTGGAGCGTGTTCGTGTCGCGTCCGATCTCGGCCACGCTGCTGGGTGCCGCCTTGCTGCTGCTCGTCATCGTGCTGCTGCCTGCGGTGAAATCGAAGCGCGAAGAAGCATTCGTCGAAGATTGACGATGCGCCTGGCGCAATAACCGAACGGCGCCTGTGGGCGCCGTTTTTCGTTGCGCGCCGCGCGCACGAACCCGTCAGAATCGACGACCCGCCTGGTGACAGGCTTCGACCGAACGAGCAGCGTCCGATGACATTCGACTACGGCAATCCCTACCTTTCCACCCGTGTGCCCGTATTTGCCCGCAACGTGGTGGCGACCTCCCATCCGCTGGCGTCGCAGGCCGGGCTTCGCATCCTGCAGCAGGGCGGCAATGCGGTCGACGCAGCCGTGGCGACGGCTGCGGCGATGACGCTGGTCGAGCCGGTGAGCAACGGCCTCGGCAGCGACGCGTTCTGCATCCTGTGGGACGGCCGGCAATTGCATGGTCTCAACGCATCCGGCCCGGCGCCGCAAGCGTGGACGCCCGACTATTTCCTGCGCAAGTACGGCGCCGATGCGGCCACGCCGCCGATGCGCGGCATCGACTCGGTCACCGTGCCTGGCGCGGTGCGCGGCTGGGCGGCGCTGAGCAGGCGCTTCGGCAAGCTGCCCTTTGCCGACCTGCTGGCACCAGCCATCGAGATCGCCGAGCGTGGCTACCTCGTGCCGCCGATCGTGCGCCAGAAGTGGCTGGCCGCGGCGCCGCTGTTGCAGTCGCAGCCCGGCTTTGCGCAGACCTTCCTGCCGTGGGGCCGTGCGCCGGAAGTCGGCGAGCTGTTCCGCTTCGCAGCCGCGGCGCGTGCGCTGAAGGCCATTGCGGCAACCGAAGGCGAGGCCTATTACAGCGGCGAGATCGCAGAGGCGATCGCCCGGTTCTCGAAGGAGAACGGCGGCGCCATGACGGTACAGGACCTGTCGGCCTACCAGCCCGAATGGGTCACGCCGATCGCGCGCGACTACCGCGGCTACACGCTGCACGAGATTCCGCCGAACGGCCAGGGCATCGCGGCGCTGATCGCGCTGGGTATCCTCGAGAAGTTCGACATCGCCGCGTTGCCGGTCGACTCGGTCGAATCTCAGCATCTGCAGATCGAGGCGATGAAGCTGGCCTTCGCCGATGTCTACCGCTACGTGTCCGACCCGGCGTCGATGGAGGTCACGCCAGCTCAGATGCTCGACGACGCCTATCTGGCTTCGCGCGCGCGATTGATCGACCTGAACAAGGCGCAGGACTTCAAGGCCGGCAACCCGGTCAAGGGCGGAACCATCTACCTCACGGCCGCCGACGAGAGCGGCATGATGGTGAGCTTCATCCAGAGCAACTACCTGGGCTTCGGCTCGGGCTGCGTCGAACCCTCGTTCGGCATCAGCCTGCAGAACCGCGGCCACGGCTTCAGCCTGAAGGCCGACAGCCCGAACGTCGTGGCACCCGGCAAACGGCCGTTCCACACCATCATCCCGGCCTTCCTCACGAAAGACGGCCAGCCGGTGATGAGCTTCGGCGTGATGGGCGGCAACATGCAGCCGCAGGGCCACATGCAGACGCTGGTGCGCATGATCGACTACGGCCAGAACCCGCAGGCGGCGTGCGATGCGCCACGCTGGCGTTTCAACAGCGGCCTCAACCTGAACGTGGAAGGCGCCATGAAGCCGGCCACGGTGCAGGGCCTGTCGGCCATGGGCCATCAACTCGACGTGATCAGCGACACCTATCTCGATTTCGGCGCAGGCCAGTTCATATGGCGCGCCGGAGAGCCCTCGGTCGAAGGCTACGTGGTGGCCAGCGACCCGCGCCGCGACGGCCTCGCCGCGGGGTTCTGATTGGCCGCTGCGCAAAAGAAGCTCGGCGGTGGGCTGGTGCTCGCCGTGCTGGGCGCGATCGCCTTCAGCGGCAAGGCGATCATCGTCAAGCTCGCGTACCGCCATGGCGTCGACGCGGTCACGCTCATCATGCTGCGCATGCTGTTCGCGCTGCCGCTGTTCGCCCTCATGGCCTGGTGGGCGGGCCGCGGCAAGCCGGCGCTCACCCGACGCGACTGGCTCGGCGTGCTGGGTCTCGGAATATCGGGCTATTACCTCGCGAGCTTCCTCGACTTCGCCGGCCTGGCCTACATCTCCGCCAGCTTCGAGCGGCTCATCCTCTATCTCAACCCGACGCTGGTGCTGATGTTCGGCTGGCTGCTCTATCGCCGCCGCGTCACGCGCTGGCAGATGGCCGGCATGGCGATCAGCTACACGGGCGTGCTGCTGGTCTTCGGCCACGAACTGCAGATGGGGCAGAACGCGTCGGCCGCATGGGGCACGCTGCTGGTCTTCCTGAGCGCGATCAGCTATGCGATCTACCTCGTCGGCAGCGGCGAGTTCGTGAAGCGGCTCGGCTCGCTGCGGCTGGTCGGCCTGGCTACCACGGTGGCCTGCCTCTGCTGCATCGTGCAGTTCCTGCTGCTGCGGCCGGTCGGCACGCTGTTCACGCTGGCGCCCGAGGTGCTCTGGCTGTCGGTCCTGAACGCGACGCTGTGTACCGCGTTGCCGGTGCTGGCGGTGATGATGGCGGTCGAGCGAATCGGTGCGGCCATGGCGGCGCAGACCGGCATGATCGGCCCGATGTCGACCATCCTGATGGGCGTGGTGATCCTCGGCGAGCCGTTTACCGCATGGATCGCGGCGGGCACGGTGCTGGTGATCGCCGGCATTTTTGTTTTCACACGAACGGGGCGATGAGCCCGGAGCATCAAAAATGGATTTTGGAATTGCAGGCAGGACAGCCTTGGTTTGCGGCGCGAGCAAGGGCCTCGGGCTGGGTTGCGCGGAAGCGCTGGTACGCGAAGGCGTGAACGTGGTGATCGTCGCACGCGGCGCGGACGATCTGGCCGCCGCGGCGGCCAGACTCACAAAGGTGGCGGCAAGCGTGGCGGGTGCGCCTTTCGTCAAGCACGTCGCCGCCGACATCACCACACCCGAAGGCCGCGCGGCGGCGTTCGCGGCGCATGCCGACTACGACATCGTCGTGACCAACGCGGGTGGTCCGCCACCCGGCGATTTCCGCGACTGGGATCGCGATGCGTGGATCAAGGCCGTCGACGCCAACATGCTGACGCCGATCGAGCTCATCAAGGCGACGGTGGACGGCATGGCGGCGCGCGGTTACGGACGCATCGTGAACATCACGTCGAGTTCGGTGAAGGCGCCGATCGGGACCCTCGGTCTGTCCAACGGCGCGCGCAGCGGCCTGACCGGCTTCGTGGCCGGCGTGGCGCGCTCCTCCATCGCGGCCCAGGGCGTGACCATCAACAGTCTGCTGCCCGGTTCGTTCGATACCGACCGGCTCAAGGGCAACATGGCCGGCGCTGCCAAGAAGGCGGGCCAGGACATCGAGACCGTGCGCGCCGCACGCGAGAAGACCATCCCGGCCGCACGTTTCGGCAATGCGGAGGAGTTCGGCTCGATCTGCGCGTTCCTGTGCAGCCTGCAGGCGGGCTATATCACCGGCCAGAACGTGCTGGCGGACGGCGGCGCCTACCCCGGCACCTACTGAGTTCAGCGCCTGGCCGAGACCAGGATGCCGCAGATGATCAACGCGAAGGCCGCGCCGTGGTACCAGTGCGGCATCTCCTTCAGGAAGGCGGCCGATAGCAGCGCGGCGAACAGCGGCGTCAGGTTGATGAAGAAACCGGCCGCCTTCGGGCCGGCATGGTGAACGCCGGCGCCCCAGAAGCGAAAGGCCAGGATCGCAGGCCCGATCGCGATGAACAACAGCGCGCCGGCGAGCGTCCAGCTCCAGTCCATGTGGCTCGCGCCTGCCGCCCATTCGCCGGCGGAGAAAAGTCCCGACCAGCCGAGGCCGAACACCATCTGCGCCATCAGGAAGCCCGACCAGTCGTGCCGGATGTCCGCGGGCTCATTCGTGCCCACCAGCATCCAGCTGTAGAACGACCAGGCCACGGTCGCCAACATCATGTAGAGGTCGCCCGGCACCAGCCGCAATGCGAGCAGCTGCTGCCATTGGCCGTGGCTCAGCACCATCAGCACGCCGAGCATCGACATCACCGCGCCCACGATCTCGTTGCGGCTCACGTGCTGGCCGAAGAAGAGCGTGCCGGTCGCGAGCATCCAGAAGGGCATGCTGGAACTCACCAGCGTCACGTTGAGTGGCGTCGATGTCTGCAGTGCGAGGTACTGCAGTGCGTTGTAGATGCCCACGCCCAGCAGGCCGAGCACCGTGTAGCGGCGCCAGTGTGCCCACAGTGGGCTGGACCGTCGCAGCACGGCGGCAGCCAGCGGCAGCATCAGCACGAAGGCCAGCAGCCAACGCACGAAGTTCAGGGTGAGCGGCGACGCCATGTCGCGCAGCGCACGGCCGATCACCGCGTTGGAGGCCCAGAGCAGCGGCGGTACGCTCAGCAGCAAGGCGGTGGCAGGGGTCAGTCGCTTGGTCATTGGGGCAGGACTCTAGCGGACTGCGATGGCGATTCCGGTCGCTGTCGCGTCTGCGCAGGCCATCGGTCCGTGGCAGGATCGGCGTTCCCGTTTTTCCAGGAACGAATCCGATGAGCAAAGCCGTACGCATCGACCGCCATGGCGGTCCCGAAGAACTACAGATCGTCGATGTCAGCGTCGGCGAACCCGGGCCGGGCGAGATCCGCATCCGCCACAAGGCCGTGGGCCTGAACTTCATCGACACCTACCAGCGCAGCGGGCTCTATCCGTTCGCGATGCCGCTGCTGCTGGGGATGGAGGCATCGGGCATCGTCGAGGCCGTTGGCGAAGGCGTGACGCACCTGAAGGCAGGCGACCGCGCCGCCTATGCCAGCCAGCCGCCGGGCGCCTACTGCGAACTGCGCGTGATGCCCGCCAAGTGCGTCTGCAAGCTGCCCGACGCGATCTCCTTCGAGACCGGCGCCGCGATGATGCTCAAGGGCCTGACGGCACAGTACCTGCTGAAGAAGACGCTGCCCGCCGAAGGCCTGCAGCCCGGCGACTTCATCCTGTTCCACGCCGCGGCCGGCGGCGTCGGCCTGATCGCCTGCCAGTGGGCCAAGGCACTCGGCCTGCAACTGATCGGTACAGCCGGCTCCGATGCGAAGTGCAAGCTCGCTCTGGAACATGGCGCCGCGTACGCGATCAACTACAGCACCGAGAACTTCGCAGCGCGGGTGAAGGAGATCACCGGCGGCAAGGGCGTGAAGGTGGTCTACGACTCGGTCGGCAAGGATACCTACGAGGGCTCGATCGACTGCCTGCGGCCGTTCGGCCTGCTCGCCGTGTTCGGCAATGGCTCGGGGCCGGTGCCGCCGATCAGCCTGGGCACGCTCGCATCGAAAGGCTCGCTCTATGTCACGCGGCCGACGCTGTTCACGCACATCGCGACGCGCGAGGCGACGCAGGCGATGGCCGACGACCTGTTCGCGATCGTCGAGAGCGGCGCGGTCAACATTCCTATCGATCAGCGTTATTCGCTGGAAGACGTGCAGCAGGCGCACCGCGACCTCGAGGCGCGCAAGACGACCGGCTGCACCATCCTCACGCTCTGAAGGCCGCGGCCGGCGGCCTGCCTGCCTGCACCGTATCGCGCACCAGCTGCCACACGCGTTGCGCGAGCGGCGAGGGCGCCCGGTTGCGCCGGTGCACCAGCATGATGTCGCGCTGTACCCGTGGCAGCAGAGGTATGGCGGCGAGCCGGCCCAGGCCTTCCGCCGGTACCGACAGCGCCGGCATCACGCTGATGCCGATGTGCGCCTCGACCATGCGGAACACGGTGGTCGGATGGCCGAGCTGCTGCGCCACCTCGCAGTGCGCGCCATGCATCGTGAGTGCGGTATCGATCAATCGGCGGCTGCCCGAGGCGTGATCGAGCAGGACGAGCGCCTCCCCATCGAGTGCCGACCAGTCCACGCTTTTGCGTTGCGCCAGCGTGTGGTCGTGCGGCACCACGAGCACGAAGGGGTCCTGGAGGATCGTCTCGCAGTGCAGGTCGTCGGTGGACGACGGTTCGATGACCACGCCGAAATCCACCTCTCCACCGCGCACGCTGTCGAGCACGTCCTGCTGGATGCGGTCGAGCAGGACCAACTGGATGTCAGGCTCCTGCGCGGCGCAGGCGGCGATGCAGGCCGGCATCAGGTTGGCCGACAGCGTCGGACTGCTCGCGACGCGCACCCGGCCGCGGTGCGCGCTGGCCATGTTCTTCACGTCCAGCAGCGTCTGGTCGAGCTCGTCGAGAACCCGTTCCAGGCGCGCCGACAGCGACTGGCCGGCTTCGGTCAGCACGACTTCCCGCGTGGTGCGGTCCAACAGCTTCAGACCCAACTGCGATTCGAGTTCGAGAATCGATCGACTTACCGCTGGTTGTGTGAGCCCAACCAAGTTGCCGGCCCGGCTGAAGTTTCGTTGCTGGGCGGCGGCGAGAAAAACGCGAAGCTGGCGCAGGCTGATATTCATGCGTCCAGATCATATATCTATCAAATAAATCCATTTCTCTTTTGAATGGAGCGCAGGTCCAATCTCTCCATGGCACGCTCACGCTTTCTCCCCGACAACTTCACGCTGGCGCTGGTCTGCACGGTCGCGCTGGCCTCGCTGCTGCCCGCAAGCGGCACCACGGCGGTTTTCTTCAACGGCCTGACCACGGTGGCCATCGGCCTTCTGTTCTTCCTGCACGGCGCCAAGCTGTCGCGCGAAGCCATCGTTGCCGGCATCGGTCACTGGCGATTGCACCTGCTGGTGCTGGCGTGCACCTTCGTGTTGTTCCCGGTGCTGGGGCTGTTGCTGAAGCCGGTGCTGTCGCCGCTCGTGACCCCTGCGCTCTACACCGGCATCCTGTATCTCTGCGTGCTGCCGGCCACCGTGCAATCGGCCATCGCCTTCACCTCGCTGGCACGCGGCAACGTGCCGGCGGCGGTCTGCAGCGCCTCGGCATCGACGCTGCTGGGCGTGTTCGTCACGCCGCTGCTGGTCAATCTGATCGTGGTGCCGGGCGGCGCGGCAGGCTCGGCCTTCGGTTCGATCGGCAGCATCCTGCTGCAACTGATGGCGCCCTTCATCGCCGGTCATCTGCTGCGCCCCTGGATCGGCGCCTGGGTGAAGCGGCGTGCGCCTACGCTGACGCTGGTCGATCGCGGCTCGATCCTGCTGGTGGTCTACACCGCGTTCAGCGCGGCCGTGATCGAAGGCTTGTGGAGCCAGGTACCGTTGCGCTCGCTGATCGGTCTGCTGGTGGTGTGCGCCGTGCTGCTGGCGCTGGCGCTCGTGCTGACCACCTGGATCGCGCGCAAGCTCGGTTTCGACAAGGCCGACGAAATCACCATCGTCTTCTGCGGCTCCAAGAAGAGCCTGGCGAGCGGCGTACCGATGGCGCACGTGCTGTTCGCGGCGCCGGCCGTCGGCGCAGTGGTGCTGCCGATCATGCTGTTCCACCAGATGCAGCTGATGGTCTGCGCAGTGCTGGCGCAGCGCTATGCGCGGCGGCCAATGGTGTCTGACGACACTGTCGGCGCTTCGGCGAAGCCGATCTGACGCCAATCGCCGGTGCAACCGTCCGGCGTGCCTTCAGTTGTTGTCCTCGACCGGCGTGAGCCTCGCTTCGCGCAGCCTGCTGGGCGCCAGCGCACCGGCTGAATCCAGGATCGGATAGGCAATCGAGCAGATGTGCGAGTTGATGCGCTTCAGGTCGCTGATCAGATCGATGTGCAGCGAACTCGTTTCCATGCTCGGCGCGGTGCGGTCCATCAGCCGGAACAGGTGGGTGCTTGCGTAGGCCCGTTCCAGGTCGCGGAAACGTGCCTTTTCTTCCAGCAGCTTCTGCGCATCGCGCACGTTGCCGTTCAGGAACACGCTCATTCCGAGGCGCAGATTGGCGACCAGCCGTTCGTGCAGTTCGACGATCTCGGCCATGCCGGCCTCGGAGAAGTTGCGCTGCGGCTTGATCTTCTTGTCCTCGATATCGATGATCACGCGTTCGATGATGTCGCCAACCTGCTCCATGTTGATGGTGAAGCTGATGATGTCCGTCCAGCGCTTGCTTTCCTCCTCGCCCAGCGCCTCCCGCGAGATCTTCGTCAGGTAGTACTTGATGTCGGAGTAGAGGCGGTCGACCGTGTCGTCGAGCTTGCGCAGTTCGTCGGCAAGGCGCAGGTCGTTGGTGCGGATCACGCTGAGCATGCCGATCAGCATGGTCTCGACCACGTCCGCCTGGTGCAGCGCCTCGCGGGCGGCATTCGAGATGGCGAGGGAGGGTGTCGACAGCGCGGACGGATCCAGGTGCTGCGGACGGCTGGTCGAGGGCGGCTTCTGCGGCACGGGCAGCATGCGCCGCACCAGGCCCGCGATCCAGTCCGTGAGCCCGATGAAACCGAGGCTCACGACCACGTTGAAGGCCAGGTGATAGAGCACCACCAGTTGCGTGGCGTCGGAAATGTAGGGCCGCGCGTAGCGCAGGTACATGCCGACGAATGGCGCAGCCACCGCAACGCCCAGAAGCTTGAACAGCAGATTGCCGACGGTCACTTGCCGGACGGCGACATCGGCCTTGGCGGTCGTCAGCACTGCCAGCACGCCGCTGCCGAGGTTGGCGCCCAGCACCAGGCCCAGCGCGACATCGAGCGGCACCACCGCCGAGGTCGCCATCGCGGCGACCAGCAGCACCACGGCCAGGCTGGAATACGCAACGACGGCGAGCATGGCGCCGATCGTGATCTCGAGCAGCACGTCGCTGCTGATTGACGCCAGCACGGCGCGCATGGCGGGCGATTCGAACAGCGGGCCGGTTGCCTGCACCACCAGCTGCAGCGCGAGCAGCATCAGGCCGAGGCCGATCAACACGCGGCCGAAGCGGCCTGCGGCGCGTTCCGGTCGTGTGATCGACAGCACCACGCCGATGAAGATGAAGAGTGGTGAGAGCCAGGACAGGTCGGTCGAGAACAGCACCGACATCAGTGCCGTGCCCACATCCGCGCCGCGCATCACGGCCAGCGCTGCGGGCAGGGCGATCAAGCCCTGGCCGACAAAGGACGAGGTCATCAGCGAGGTCGCCGTGCTCGATTGCACCAGCGCGGTCACGCCGATGCCGGACAGCGCGGCCGTGAAGCGGTTGCGCATGCTGTGTGCCAGGAGCGTGCGGAGATTGGCGCCGAACACGCGCAGGACGCCGGTGCGGACGAGATGTGTACCCCACACCAGCAGCGCGATGGCTGCGAGCAGGTTCAGTAGATGCTTCATGGAAGCGGAGGACTATACGCCCCGCTGTCCATGGCTACTTGCCTCGACGCACGCGCCGCAATTCGTCCAGGATCAGGCAGATCGCGCCGAGCGTGATGGCGCTGTCCGCGACATTGAAGGCCGGGAAATGGCGGCCGGCCAGATGGAAGTCGAGGAAGTCGACCACATAGCCATGCATCAGCCGGTCGACCACGTTGCCGATCGCGCCGCCCAGGATGCAGGCCATCGCGAAGCAGAACAGCTTCTGGCCGGCATGCGTGCGCAGCATCCACACGATGAACAGCGCCGCGGCCACGCCGATCGCGGTGAACAGCCAGCGCTGCCAGCCGGTGCCGTCCGCCAGGAACGAGAAAGCCGCGCCGGTGTTGTGCGCACGCACGATGTTGAAGAAGCTGGTGATCCGGGTCGCATCGCCCAGGTGGTAATAGCCCAGGATCAGCGTCTTGGTGAACTGGTCGATGATGAAGAAGATCAGCGCCAGGCCCAGCCAGGGCCAGACGCCGAGCGATGCGGCTCCGCTCAGCTTCCGGGATGCGGCTGTGCGGGCCATCACGCGACGCTCCGCGCTTCACCGGCGCCGTAGAGGTTGCTCGTGCAGCGTCCGCAGATCGTCGGATGCGCCGCGTCGTGGCCGACATCGGCGCGCCAGTGCCAGCAGCGCTCGCACTTGGTGTCGGCGCTTGCAGTAACCAGAGAGGCGGGCGCATCGCCGGCCAGCAGTTCGACCGCGGAAGTGATGAAGACGAACTTCAGGTCGTCGCCCAGCGACGCCAGCAGCGCGTGGTCTTCCGGCATCGCCGTGAGCGCGACGTTGGCCTGCAGCGAGGAGCCGACCTGGCCGGTCGTGCGCACTGCCTCGATCTCCTTGTTCACGCCGTCACGGATCTCGCGGATGCGTGACCACTTGGCCATCAGGCCTTCGTCCGGCGTGCCGAGGTCGCTGTAGACCTGCGTGAAGATGGATTCGCCGTTGCCGACCAGCTTCCACGCCTCTTCGGCGGTGAAGCTCAGGAACGGTGCCATCCAGCGCAGCATTGCCTGCGTGATGTGCCAGAGCGCGGTCTGCGCGCTGCGCCGTGCGAGCGAGCCGGGCGCCGTCGTGTAGAGGCGGTCCTTCAGCACGTCCAGGTAGAACGCACCGAGGTCCTCGGAGCAGTAGACCTGCAGCTTCGAGACCACCGGATGGAACTCGTAGACCTTGTAGTGCGCGAGCACCTCGGCCTGGAATTGCGCGGCGCGGCTGAGCGCGTAGCGGTCGATCTCGAGCAACTGGTCGAGCGGTATCGCATCCTTCGCGATGTCGAAGTCGCTGGTGTTGGCCAGCAGGAAGCGCAGCGTATTGCGGATCCGGCGGTAGGCGTCGACCACGCGCGCGAGGATCTTGTCGTCGCCGGCGATGTCGCCCGAGTAGTCGCTGGCGGCCACCCACAGCCGGATGATTTCCGCGCCGAGCTTCTTGCTGATCTCCTGCGGATCGATGCCGTTGCCGAGCGATTTGCTCATCTTGCGGCCCTGGCTGTCGACCGTGAAGCCGTGCGTCAACAGGCCGCGCCGCTCAACCGGGCACAACGCGCCAAGGCGGGCAAACACAAGGAACCCCAACAGCAGGCGGCGGCG
>CAIQMJ010001289.1 GCA_903872875.1 uncultured Variovorax sp. | reverse complement strand
TCGAAGCCATCGATGCCCGGCATGATGGCGTCGAGCAGGACGACGTCGGGCATAAGCAAGGCGACGCGGTCGATTGCACCTTGCCCATCGGTGGCAACCAGCACCCGGTAACCCGCAGCGTCCAGCGCGTCGTGCAGCATCACCAGGTTTTCGGGTGCGTCGTCGACGATCAGCACAACGCCGGTGTCGCTCGTCATGACCGCCCCGTTTCCAGCACGCGCGCGAAGCCCTGCAGGTCGAAGCGCTGCACACAGCTGCGCAGCACCTGCGTGATGGGTGCATACCGCGGATCGAGCAGGTCGAGTTCTTCGAGCTTCTCGAGGATGCCGCGCACGTAGCCCATCTCGCTCAGCTGGCGCAGCACCCGCAGGCTGGCGTCGGGCAATGCGACGGCACCGGCATCATCCCGCACGCGATGCTCGGCCGGCGTGGTCCACACCAGATCGAGCCTGGCGCGCACGCGCTCCAGCAGGTTGTCGATGCGCAGCGGCTTGACGATGAAGTCCTCGCGCCCCACGCCGACGTCATTGCGCAGATCGCTGTCGAACGCGTTCGCCGAGACGATCAGGATCGGCGCCGACGAGATGCGGTTGGCCCGCAGCAGGCGTGCGGTTTCCCAACCGTCGATCTCGGCCATGTCGATGTCGAGCAGGACCAGGTCGGGCTGGAACTGACCTGCGACCCGCAGCGCCTCGACCCCCGAAGCCGCCTGCATCACCACGAAGCCGAGTGGCTGCAGCACGTCGCTCAGCAGTTGCCGGTCGACTGCCGCGTCGTCCACCACCAGCACGCGCCGCGGCTCGCCCGCATAGCCGATGATGTGACGCGGCGCGGGCGCATCGATCGGCGTGCTGGGGAGCGCGACCGAGGGCAGGAACAGGCGCACCGCAAAGCAGGAGCCCTGCCCCACGTGGCTGCGCACCGTGAGTTCGCCGCCCATCAGGCCGGCCAGCATGCTGGAGATGGTCAGCCCCAGTCCGACGCCGCCAGCCGCAGGACTTGCCGCGTTGTCGGCCCGCTCGAACGGCAGGAAGATGCGCTCCAGGTCGTCGGTGTCGATGCCGGGGCCGGAGTCCTCGATCTCGAAAGTGGCGATCTCGGTCGCATAGCGGACGCGGAAGGTCACCTGCCCATGTCCCGTGTACTTCACCGCATTGCCCAGCAGATTGATGAGCAACTGAGCCAGCCGCTTGCGGTCGCCGCGCACCGCAGGCGGCAGCGGCTTCGTGGCCTGGTAGGAAAAGTCGATGCCCTTGTTGCGTGCCTCCAGCTGGAAGATGTCGGCCAGTTGGGTCAGGAAATCCTCGAAGTGGATCTCGGAGCGCACCAGTGTGAGCCGGCCGGATTCGATGCGTGCGATGTCGAGCAGGCCGTCGATCAGCGACACCACGTGGTCGCCGCTCTTGCGGATCACCTCGAGCGCGGCGCGGCGGTGTGGCGGCAGGGCCAGGTCGCGCTCGAGGATCTGCGCATAGCCCAGGATGCTGTTGAGCGGTGTACGCAACTCGTGGCTGATGGTCGTGATGAAGCGGCTCTTGGCCTGGTTGGCCTGCTCCGCCACCTGGCGGGCTGCCTGCAACGCGGCATCGGTCACCTCGTGCGCCTGTATTTCCTCACGCAGCAGCAGCGCCTGGCGATTCGATTCGTCCTGCGCCACACGCCGGCTGTCGGACGTGAGCAGCAGCCAGCAGGAACCGATCGCCACCACGAGCAGCACCAGTGCGCAGGCGATCTTGATGCGCATCAGGTGCCACAGTGCCGGCGAGCCCGGGGCCAGCTCGCGCAGCACATGCGCCTCCTGCGCGACGATGAACGACAGGATCGCACCCAACACCAGCGCCAGACCGAGCAGGCAGGCCAGGTAGTGCATGCGCCGGCTGAGCGCCACCTTCAGCACACGCGGCGCATAGCGGCCGAAGGCCTCGCCGAACTGGTGGCCGAGGCCGGTGCGCGGCTTGCACACGTCCTTGCAGCGCGCATCCAGCGAACAGCACAGCGAACAGATGTTGCAGCCGTAGGCCGGGCAGTGCGCCATGTCCTCGACCTCGTACGGCTTCTGGCACACGCCGCAATTCACCGAAGTGCCCGCCGTGAAGGGGTCTGGCTCCCGCGCGATGTAGTACTTGCCGCCGGTCAGCCAGGCCACCATCGGCGCGCAGCAGAAGGCCACGCAGAAACCGATGCCGGTGCTGAAGGCCTGCGCCATCGGCCCGCACACGCCGACGAAGGCGGTGAGCGCCACCAGCGTGCCCAGCCCCATCGACACGAAGCCGACCGGGTTGATGTCGTACAGGTAGGCGCGCCGGAATTCGATCCCGGGCGGACTCAGGCCGAGCGGCTTGTTGATCACCAGGTCGGCCACCAGCGCGCCGATCCAGGCCACCGCGAAGTTCGCGTAGAAGCCGAGCATGCCTTCGAGCACGTCGAAGATGCCGACCTTGATCAGCGCCACGCCGATCAGCACGTTGAACACCAGCCACACCAGCCGGCCCGGGTGCGCATGCGTCAGCCGCGCGAAGAAGTTGGACCATGCGAGCGAGCCCGCATAGGCGTTGTTGACGTTGATCTTGATCTGTGACACCGTCACGAACAGGCAGGTCAGCACGAGGATCCAGGTCGGGTCCTTCAGCACCTGCGCAAAGCCGACCAGGTACATCTGCGTCGGCTTGACCGCCTCCGAAGGCGCCATGCCCTGGCGAATCGCCAGGTAGGCCAGCACGGCACCGCCCAGCATCTTGGCGCCGCCGATCACGATCCAACCCGGCCCGGCGGCCAGCACCGCCGTCCACCAGCGCCATTCCTGTCCGGGTCGGGACCGCGGCATGAAGCGCAGCGAGTCGACCTGCTGGCCGATCTGCGCGACCATCGACGCCACCACCGTGCCGGCGGCGCCCAGCAGCAGCCAGTCGAAGTGGCCGTCGTTGATGCCGTAGGACGCGTGCATCAGCCCCTGCAGATGGTCGGGCCAGCGGATCATCAGGAATGCGTACGGCAGCAACAGCAGCACCAGCCACAGCGGCTGCGTCCACGCCTGCAGCCGGCTGATCATGGTGATGCCGTACATCACCAGCGGAATGACGATCACCGAGCAGATCAGGTAGCCGAGCCAGAGCGGTATCCCCAGCCCGAGCTCCAGCGCCGACGCCATGATCGACGCCTCCAGCGAAAAGAAGATGAAGGTGAACGACGCATACACCAGCGAGCTGAAGGTCGAGCCCAGGTAGCCGAATCCGGAGCCCCGCGTCAGCAGGTCGATGTCGACCGAATGCCGAGCGGCGTAGATGCTGATCGGGATGCCGGTCAGGAAGATGAAGATGCCGACCAGGACGATCGCCCAGAAGGCATTGAAGAAGCCGTAGTCGAGTGCGATCGATGCGCCGATGGCTTCCAGCGCCAGGAAAGAGGTCGCGCCCAGCGCCGTGTTCGCGACGCGGAACTCGCTCCACTTCCGGAAGCTGCGCGGGGTGTAGCGCAGCGCATAGTCCTCGATGGTTTCGTCGGCGACCCATGCGTTGTATTCGCGCCGGATGGGCACGATGCGCTGGGTAGGTTCCATGCGTGAAGTATGCGACCGCCAGCCTGCTCTGCGGATACGCAGGATCGCGTAGCCGCCGAGGGAGTCGTCACGTCGTCAGTGGCTGATCATCCAGGGCCGCCGGCTCGGCGCGCCCTTCACGCCGTTGGCGGCGGTCACCGTCGCGCCGCGCTTCGTGCCGCAACAGCCGCAGCCCGACGGGTGCTTCAGCCGCTGGTAGTCCTTCGAACTCTTCGGCTCGTGCCGTGCGCGCTCGTTGGTCTCGATGGCGCTGCGGGTGGCGCCCGCCATCAGCGCCAGGTTGGGCGCGAAGGCGAACACGCGCGGCGATGCCGCACCGCAGGCCGGGCAGGCCGCGGGCTCGTCGCGGCGGCTCACGCTGCGCAGCGCATCGAAGCCGCCGCAGTCGCGACAGGCGTAGTCGTAGGTCGGCATCGGCGCGGCCTCAGACGTCCTGCGACAGCGGCATGTCGATGCTGCCGTCGATGAACCTGGTCGGCCCGCTCGCGTTCGGGTTGATGTCGAAGTCGAAGATCTCGGTCGGCAGCCACAGCGTGGCGCACGAGTTGGGCACGTCGACCACGCCGCTGATGTGGCCCTGCACCGGCGCCGTGCCGAGGATCGAATAGGCCTGCGCGCCCGAGTAGCCGAACTTCTTCAGGTACTCGATCGCGTTCAGGCAGGCCTGGCGGTAGGCCACGTTCACGTCGAGGTAGTACTGCTTGCCTGCCTCGTCGACCGAGATGCCTTCGAAGATCAGGAAGTCCTTGTAGTTCGGCGTCATCACGCTGGGCTTGAAGATCGGGTTCTTGATGCCGTACTTGGCCATGCCGCCCTTGATGAGCGTGACCTTCATGTGTACCCAGCCGGCCATCTCGATCGCGCCACAGAAGGTGATCTCGCCGTCGCCCTGGCTGAAGTGCAGGTCACCGACCGACAGCCCCGCGCCATCGACGTACACCGGGAAGAAGATCTTCGAGCCGCGCGACAGGTCCTTGATGTCGCAGTTGCCGCCATGCTCGCGCGGCGGCACGGTGCGAGCGCCTTCGGCCGCAGCCTTGGCGCGCGCATCGCCGGTCATCTTGCCCATGTGGGCGGTGCCGGCCGACGGCGGGTTGGCCAGGCCGGGCACGCGGGTCGGGTCGGTGTCGATGAGTTGCTGCTCGCGCGCATTCCACATGTCGAGCATCGGCTTGTCGGGCAGGCAGCCGATCAGGCCCGGGTGGATCAGGCCCGCGAAGTTCACGCCGGGAATGTGGCGCGAGCTGGTGAACATGCCCTTGAAATCCCAGATCGATTTCTGTGCCAGCGGGAAGTGGTCGGTCAGGAAGCCGCCGCCGTTCTTCTTCGAGAAGAAGCCGTTGAAGCCCCACAGGCTGTCCTGCTTGGCACCGATGTCGAGCAGGTCGACCACCAGCAGGTCGCCGGGTTCGGCGCCCTTCACGCCCACCGGGCCCGACAGGTAATGCACCGTCGTCAGGTCGATGTCCCGCACGTCGTCGGCGCTGTCGTTGTTCTTGATGAAGCCGCCAGTCCAGTCGAAGGTCTCGAGGATGAAGTCGTCGCCTGGGTTGACCCAGCAGGCCATCGGTATGTCCGGATGCCAGCGGTTGTGGATCATCTCGTTCTCGGTGGGCGACTTCGTCAGGTCGACCTTGATCAGGGTGTCGGTCATTGCAATGGCTCCTGGGGGGTTGTGGTCAAACGGAGGAAACAGAAAGAGGGAGTGCAGTGGCAACTGCCGGCTGCCCTGGGTCGACTATGCGATGGCACGCCCGGCACCGGCCATACGGCAGATCGCGTAGCGGCCCGGCAAGCTCACACCGACAGATAGGTCTTGATGTGATTGACGTCGGTCTTGTCGCGCGCGGTCTCGTGCACCAGGCGGCCGCCTTCGATGACGAAGAGCCGGTCGGCCACGTCCATCGCGAAGCTCAGCACCTGTTCGGACACGACGATCGTGATGCCGCGCAGCTTGCGGATCTCGTTGAGCGCGCGGGCGATGTCCTTGATGATCGAAGGCTGGATGCCCTCGGTCGGCTCGTCGAGCAGCAGCACCTTCGGGTTGGTGACGAGCGCGCGCGCAATCGCCAGCTGCTGCTGCTGGCCACCCGAGAGGTTGCCGCCCTTGCGGCGCTTCATGTCCCAGAGCACCGGGAACAGCGCATAGATCTCTTCCGGGATGTGCCGGCTCTTGGCGTTCTCCAGGCCGGTCTGGATGTTCTCTTCCACCGTCAACGTGGGAAAGATCATCCGGCCCTGTGGCACGTAGGCGATGCCCTTGGCGACACGCACGTAGCTCTCGTCGCGCGACACGTCCCTGCCCGCCACCGCGATGCTGCCGCTCTTGATCGGCAGCACGCCCATCAGGCTCTTGAACAACGTGGTCTTGCCCATGCCGTTGCGGCCCATGATGGCGACCGTTTCGTTGGCCATGGCCTCGAACGAGATGCCGTGCAGCGCCTCGCTCTGGCCGTAGGCGGTGTGCAGGTCTTTCACTTGCAGCATGACGTTGCTCATCTTCGGGGCTCCTGGGTTGGACGTTGGAGACGAATGCATTCGGGGCGCGTGCACAGGCCGCCGGGTACCCCGGCGGCGCCATCGCACCCCAGGTGCTTTGCCTCAGAAGTACCGACATGGACCGATCGGACGCGCGCCATCTCAATGCCCCAGATACACATCGATGACCCGCTCATCCGCCTGCACCTGCTCCATCGGCCCTTCGGCCAGGATCTTTCCCTGGTGCATCACGGTGACCTTGTGCGCGATCTGCTTGACGAACTCCATGTCGTGCTCGATCACGATCACAGCGCGGTCGGTGCAGATGCGCTTGAGGAGTTCGGCCGTCAGTTCGCGCTCGCGCGAGCTCATGCCGGCGATCGGCTCGTCGAGCATCAGCAGCTCGGGCTCCTGCATCAGCAGCATCCCGATCTCCAGCCACTGCTTCTGGCCATGGCTCAGCAGGCCTGCCTCGGTGTCGAGCCTGTCGGCCAGACGCACGTCGGTCGCGACTTCCTGCACCTTGGCCTTCACCTCGTCGGAGCACTTGAATGCCAGCGCACCGAAGACCGAACGGCCCGACGGGTACGACACCTCGAGGTTCTGGAACACGCTCAGGTTCTCGTAGATCGACGGTGTCTGGAACTTGCGGCCGATGCCCAGCCGCACCCGCTTGTGCTCGGCCATCTTCGTGAGTTCGGTGTTCTTGAACTTGATGCTGCCGGCGCTGGCCTTGGTCTTGCCGCAGATCAGGTCGAGCAGCGTGGTCTTGCCCGCGCCGTTGGGGCCGATGATCACGCGCAGCTCGTTCCTGTCGATGTAGAGCGTCAGGTTGTCGATCGCCTTGAAGCCGTCGAAGGAGACCGTGAGGTCTTCCACCGCGAGGGCGAAATCGGTATTGCTCATGGTGCAGTGCTTTCAGGAAAAGAGGCTCAGCCGCGCTGGACGCCGATGCCATCGGGCAGCACAGGGGCGACATCGCTGTCGGCGCTGGCGGCAGTGGCCGCCGCCACGAGGGCCGGCGCTTGCGGCGCGTCGTCGCCGAGCGGCAGCAGCTTGCGGCGCTGCAGGCGTGGCCGCACATGGCTTTCCCACAGGCCGGCCAGTCCCATCGGGAAGGCCATCGTCACGCCGATGAAGAGCGCAGCCATCAGGAACAGCCACAGGTCCGGGAAGCTCTCCGAGAACAGCGTCTTGCCGGCGTTGACCAGCAGCGTGCCGTACACCGCGCCGACCAGGCTCATGCGCCCGCCGACCGCCGCGAAGATCACCATCTCGATCGACGGCACGATGCCCACGAAGCTCGGCGACATGAAGCCCACCTGCAGCGAGAACATCGCACCGCCGATGCCCGACAGCGCGGCCGCCAGGCAGAAGGTGAACACCTTGAAGTTCGCAACGTCGTAGCCGGAGAAGCGCACCCGGTCTTCCTTGTCGCGCATGGCCAGCAGCAGCGTGCCGAGCTTGCTGGTCTGGATCCAGCGGCACAGCACGATGCTCGCCAGCAGCAGCAGCACGCAGACGTAGTAGAGGATGTACTTGGCGCTGTCGGTGCGCGTGTCCCAGCCGGCCAGTGTCTTCAGGTCGGTCATGCCGTTGACGCCGCCGGTGTAG
>CAIQMJ010001288.1 GCA_903872875.1 uncultured Variovorax sp. | reverse complement strand
TTGTGGCGCAGCAGGGCAGTGCGGCGCCCGTCGTCCAAACCTTCGGCGGCTATGCGGCGGTCGGAGCGGTGTATTTCCTTGTCTCCGGGCTCGTCATATTGTTTCGGCAGGTCAAGAGCGGGACATCCGGTTCGGCGGGCGACGAGACTTGATGCTGGTCGCCGCCGCGGTTCCCAAACCTGCCCAGGCCGCGATTTCCGTCTTGGGGGAATCACGGCCGATGCAGGGCAGTTTTGAGTATTTTCGTATTGCCCGACGTTTTAATTCGACGTTCAGGAGATGACCTGACTCCATAATCTTCCGTCCCTTCTTCGCGGATGGCCGATTGCGTCTGCGTTCCTTTGACTCATTTCTCACCGGAACCTCTCCTATGTCCATGATTTTCTATGAGCGCGCGATCGCGCTGAATCGCGAGCGGCATCAGGCGCTGAAGATTCAATTGAAGGCGGACCATTTCTCCTTCGCCAGAAAGACCAATTCCGTGCTGATCGCCGGCAGCGAGTTCGCTGAAGCCGCCCGCGATTACCCCATCGTTTTCGTGGGGAGCGAAAAGGGGCCCTTCACGCTGGCGGCACTCGTCGGCCTGAACGACAAGGAGAACGTGCTGGTCGGCGCGGACGGACGCTGGGAGCCGAATGCCTACATTCCGGCCTTCATCCGCCGCTACCCTTTCGTGCTGGCCGGCGCCGATGGCGCAGAGACGCTGACAGTCTGCGTCGACGAGGCCTATGACGGGTTGGACAACGAGCGGGGCGAAGCGCTCTTCAACGCCGACGGCACCGAAACGACCTACCTGAAGAACGTCATCGAATTCCTCGTGCTGTTCCATGGCGAAATGAAGCGCACCAGCGCTTTCGCCACCAGGGTGTTCGAGATGGGCCTGCTCACCTCCAAGGTCGTCACCTTCGAGCGCGAAGGTATCAAGAAGACGCTTGAAGGCGCCTGGGTGGTCGACGAGGCCAAGCTGAACGCACTGGGCGACGACAAGCTGCTGGAGCTCGTCAAGACCGGTTACCTTGGCTGGATCTACGCACACCTCATGTCGCTGAACAATTTGAAGCGTCTCGCGCGACGGATGGATGCGCGCCGCCCGCCGCCGGCGTTGCCCGTCGAGGCGATCGCCGAAGCCGCCACCGGCGCCATCCACTGAATCGCCTTCTCAGGCGCGGCGGCCTGCAGTCCTGAGGCTCAAGGCGCTGCTGCGCCGCCGGCAAACGCGTGGTAGATGGTCAGGAAGGCGCGCCCGTGGCGGTCCGTGCCACCGGAAACATGGCCTGCGATGTCATCGCCCGCCTCGTCCATCAGCGCCGCCACATCGCCTGATGGAATGCCGAGATCCTTGGCCAGGGACCGGAGCTGGGGGGTCACGTCGCGCAGCGTCAGGCCACTCTCGTACAGGTTCGCATCGAATGACAACCGCTGTGCATCGCCGTCGGTCACGTCCACGAAGCGAAGCGCCTCGGCGGACGTGCGTCGCGCCGCTTCTGCGACCAGCGCGTCGGCCGTCCGGAAGAACGCGATCGGCGCATCGCCGTAGGCGGCTGCCATCTTCCCGTGCACTTCCGCCAGGGACAGCGACGACGGCTGCCGATAGACGGACACCGCTTGCTGGCTGTTGTCCAGCGGATCCCACTTGTAGCCAAGGTACAGCGGCATCGCTTCCTCCTTCAACGGGCCTGGCATGGACGGCGCGAACTCCAGGTAGAGCTTGTAGGTGCTCCGGTCGGCAGCGCCCTCGAACCCGACGTGGATGAAGGTGGCGCGTGGCAGATGCGCGCGCAGCGCGATCCGGAATTCCGCCGGCGCATTCATGTGCGCGGCCAGGAAGTCGGCGTCTTCAGCGGCGAGGCTCGACGCCCTGAGGCCGACCAGGAACCTGTCACGCCACAACTGGCCTGCGAGCAGCTTGAACGAGCGCTCGACACCATTGAGCGGCAGGTTTCTTACCAATCCATGGAGACGATGCGCGAGCGCGGATGCGAAAGGGCGCTCATGCCACTGCAGACGGGCGTCGGTGACAACACCGAAGCGCTCGCCGCCCTCGCACCAGAGCATGCCGAACCGGGCCTCGTATGCCGCCACGATCTCGCCCAGCTGTCGCGCCGTGCCATGCAAGGCCTGGGGACCGAGTGCGATCGATGTGCCCTGCACGCCGTCGCCGAAATGCAGCGACGCGCCCCACCGTGACAACGCCGTGCCCCAGCGGTCGGGATGAAACAAGGGGGGGAACCCGGAGGGCAGGGGAGCCGAAGGTTTTTGCAAGCGCGGTCCTGGCGGCAAAAGGATTGATCGCGATCCGAATAATTAACTTCCACTTGCCAGGAGGGATTTTGTCAATCCCCCGGAGGTGGGATATTTACACCTGTAAATAAATAATTCTAGACGCAGGGAAT
>CAIQMJ010001287.1 GCA_903872875.1 uncultured Variovorax sp. | reverse complement strand
CGGCGCAGTAGATCTCGGTGCGGTTGCAGGTCGAGATGATCGCCGCTTCGATCTGCGGATGCCGCGAGCCGGCGAAGGAACTGCGCAGGCTCTGCAGCGTCGGGGCCATCTGGTCGAGCGCGAACGCGAACCGGCCGCGCAGATCGAGCGGCGCGGTAGTGTGGTTCAACCCGAGGGCCCAGACTGACATAGCCTCCGATTATAAAATTTGTAAAGACCGTTCGCCGGACATCTGCGGCATAGCCAAGACTATCGCTGCGGTATGCCACTTCATTCAGCGTGTTTTCACCCGGCTCCGCCTGCCCATGTCCGTTCCTGCCTTCCTGAATCACGTGCTCAATTTCGCGGCGCCCGCGTTGTTCCTGTCGCTGCTCATGGCGGCAATGGCGCGCTTCGTGTTCAGGCGGCCAGCGTTGACCGGGTTCTGGCGGCAGGCGGCGATCAACTTCGCCGCCGGGCTGGCGGTACTGGCCATCGGGCTCGGCTATTTCGGCCGAGACGGCGCAATGGGGACCTATGCCGCGCTGGTGCTGGTCTGCGGCACCAGCCAGTGGTGGCTGTCCGGTGGGTTGCGGCGCTGAGCGCGGGAGCGCTCAGCCGTTCGACAGCCCCGGCGTGCCCAGCGCGCCCGAATTCCCTGCGGTGCTCGCCGTGCCCGGCAGCGGCGCCGCGACTGGCGCCGCCGCAGGCTCCGCCGTCGGCGCAGGTGGCGCCGCGTAGGCCATCAGCGGCAGTTGGGCCGCTTTCAGGCCATCGAGGATCGTGAACAGCAGGTCGCTGCGTACGCCGCCAGCCAAACGCGGGCTCTGCACATACGCGATCACCTGGAAGATCAGGAAGCCGCTTTCGATTCCGTCCAGCGTTACCGATGGGGCGGGCGTCGCGAGCACGCCCGTGTGTCCGGCACAGGCCGTCAGCATCACGTCGCGCGCTCGGTTGGCGTCGGTCGTCAGCGGCATCGGCAGCCGGATCAGCACGCGGCCTTCGGCATTGGTCAGCGTCATGTTGCGGACCGTTTTCGTGATGAATTCGGAATTCGGCACGATCAGCGTCGAACGATCGCCCAGCTGGATCTCGGTCGCACGCACGTTGATGCGCCGCACGTCGCCTTCGGCGGTACCCAGCACGACCCAGTCGCCCACTTTCACCGGACGCTCGGCCAGCAGAATCAGTCCGGAGATGAAGTTCTGGACGATCGCCTGCAGCCCGAAACCGATGCCCACCGACAGCGCACTCGCGACCCAGGCGATGCGGTTGATGCCGATGCCCAGCGCCGAGAGCGCAAAAGCGATCACCAGCACGCCGCCGACGTAGCCCAGCAGCGTGGTCAGCGAACTCTGCATGCCGGGCTCTAGCGTGGTGTTGGGCAGGTAGCGCCGTTCCAGCCAGCGCTTGAAGATGCGCAGCGCGATGAAGCCGCCGACCGCGACAGCCGCCGCGCTGAAGATGGCTCCCGGCACCAGTTCGAATTCGCCGATCTTCAGGCCGTCGCCCAGCTTGCCGCTGCGCTGGAACACCTCGCCGGGGCTGCTGCCCAGCGGTTCGGCCAGCGCGATGATCATGTAGAAGAACAGCGCGACGCGGCTCAACCCCGACAGCACCACCGACGCCTGGTCGAGCGTCTGCGGTGCAAAGCCGAAGCTCTTCTGCAGCCGCTCGCCGAAGCTGCTTTTCGACGACACCAGCGCCGTGAACAGGTCGTCCGCGAACTTGAACAGCACGTAGAACGCCGTGACGACGATGCCGCCCCAGGTCAGCTGTCCGGCCAGGAAGCTTGCCAGCGCCACGTAGCCGGCCGCCACCAGCACCCAGATCGCGATCACGGCCACCAGCACCGCGCTCAGCAACATGCCGACCCAGACCGGCCGTTCCAGCGTAGCGGCAGGTGTGCCCTCCGCGCCGTCGGGCTCGATGGAGGCGGCGTCCATGGCCATGGCACGGCGCGTGTTCGGCAAGCCCAGCCGAAGCACGATCGCGGCGATCAGCGCGGTGAGCCCCAGTGCGGTGAGCACATGCGTCGCGACGATCGCCGCGAAGCTGGCGTCGACGACGGCATTGATCTGAGCCGGCGCCCAGACCACGATGGCCACTGCGGCGATTGCCCACGGATACGGCACCAGGCGCGCAGCCATCTCGTCGGCGATCGGCGGCAGGCGCCAGGACGGGCGCGGAATGGACAGCAGTGCACGCCCCAGGCCGACGACGAACGCAATGAAGATGCTCGACTGCACGGCCGCCTGCGCCACCTTGCGGGTCTGCGTACCCCAGATGCCCTGTTCGTCCAGCAGGCTGAGCAGCCCATGCGCCGCCAGGCCGACCAGTGCGACGTTGGCAGCGACGATGGCAATCACCAGCAGCGAGCGGCGCAGTCGCCCCGGCGGCAGCACGCGTGCCGCGAGCCGGACCAGCCCGCGTTCGGCCAGCCAGTTGCCGAGCAGGGCGACCAGCAGGGCGCCGATGAGGCTGAGGAGCACCGTGTTGCGGTGGGCCGGTTCGCGCGCCACGGCGACGCTCGTGCGCAGTTCGGCGCCCAGGGCCTTGAGCCGGGCGACGTCGTCAGGCCAGGCCTCGCCGATGTCGCGCCAGAATTCGCGGCCGAGCGGAGAGGGCGCACGCTCGGTGAGTTGCGCCTCGAACATCTTGCGGCGCTGATCGACGAGATCGCCGCTGCGCTGCTGAGTGTCGATGGCCAGCAACTTGGCGAGCCGCACGTCGGCGTCGAGCGCATTGCGCTCCCTGGTCAGCGTGTTGCGCTGGCGTGTGATGCCCGGGTCTTCGCTGGCACCGGGCGTCGACGGCGCATTGCCCAGCTCGCCGAGCCTGGCGTTCAGGTCGGCCAGCTGGGCGCTGCGCGAGGTGACGAACTTGTCGGTCTGCGCAGCGATGTCGTTGAGTTGAGGCAGCAGCGCGCGAAGTTCGCTGTTGTTGTCGACGGTCGCCGGAATGCGTGAGAGGCGGGTGCGCAGTTCGACGATGTCCGGCTCCGCGGCAGCCTGCTTGGCGTCGTCGGATACGGCCTGTGCGAACGTGGT
>CAIQMJ010001286.1 GCA_903872875.1 uncultured Variovorax sp. | reverse complement strand
TAGGAAAGAGGCGAATGGGTTACCCTTCCATCTTCGTTCGGCACCTCTTTCGCCATGCATATCCTTTCCGTCATCCCGCCGATGACGCAACTCAATACCCCGTATCCGTCGACGGCCTACCTGACGGGGTTCCTGCGTTCGCGCGGCATCGACAAGAAGGTCCAGGTGCTGTCCTTCTACATGACGCCGGGCGTCTACGAAGGCATTCAGAAGGGGCGCATCGTGGCGTCGCCGGCCGACTCGATGGTGATCCAGGGCCGCATCGCCGTGGACCAGGCCGTGCGCCTCCTCGAAGGGAAGGACGTCATCAAGCACGTGGGTCCGAAGATCTTCGTGGTGGACGGCTCGAACATCAAGAGCGTGAAGCTCGACGACATCCTGCCGCCGCCGACCTTCAAGCCGGTCTTCGAGGTCAAGTAGGCCGCCGCACGCCATGCAAGCCGACGTTCCCCTGCTGCAGACCGTCTCCCTGAGCAAGCGCTACCCGGGCGTGCTCGCGCTCGACGCCATGGATTTCGAGCTGCGTGCCGGCGAGGTCCATGTGCTGTTCGGCGAGAACGGTGCCGGCAAGTCGACCCTGATCTCGCTGCTGGCCGGCGCCAACACACCCACCGGTGGCGAGATCCGGATGCGCGGGTCGCCGGTCAGGTTCGCGAGCGTGCACGACGCGCGACGCCATGGCATCAGCGCCGTGTTCCAGGAGTTCTCGCTGATCCCGACGCTGTCGGTCGCCCAGAACCTGAGCCTTGGCGACGAGCCCCGCAAGGGCGGCTGGCTCGACCGGGCCGCCGTGCAGGCGCGCGCGCGTTCGATGCTGGCCGACCTCGGCTTCGAGATCGACGGCGACGCTGCCATTTCCAGCCTGACGCGGGCCCAGCAACAGATGGTGGAGATCGCGAAGGGCCTGCGCGGCGAGGTGTCGGTGTTGATCCTCGACGAGCCCACCGCGTCCCTGACCGACCGGGAAACCCAGCGGTTGTTCGAACTGGTGGCGCGGCTCAAGCAGGAGGGTGTGGGCATCGTCTATATCTCGCACCGCATGCAGGAGATCGCGCAGATCGCCGACCGGATCACGGTGCTGCGCGACGGCCGCAAGATCACGACCGTCGACGCCCGTGCGACCACGCCCGACGCGCTGATCGAGCTGATGAGCGGCCGGGCGATCGCGCAGATCTACCCGCGGATCGCGCACCGGCCGGCCGAGCTGGTCCTGGAGGTCGACCGGCTGGCCTCGGCCAACGGCGTGCGCGAAGCCAGCCTCACGGTACGGCGTGGCGAGGTAGTGGGCGTGGCGGGCCTCGTGGGCTGCGGCAAGTCGGAGCTTTTTCGCGCCATCTACGGGCTCGATCCGGTGCGCTCGGGCCGGGTGATGTTCAAGGGCCAGCCGCGCACCGGCGCGCCGGTACGCCAGCTGCTCGACGAAGGCCTGTTCTATCTGCCGCCCGATCGCAAGACCGAAGGCCTGGTGCTGGGCTTCACCTCGCGCGCCAACATCACGCTGCCGCTGGTGAACGGACCGCTGCGCGGGCGCGGCGGCTGGTTGCGCGAGCGGCTCGGACGGCGGCTGTCGATGCAGGCGGCCGCGCATGTCGAGCTCGCGCCGCGCAACCTGGACCGTCCCGCGGCCGTG
>CAIQMJ010001285.1 GCA_903872875.1 uncultured Variovorax sp. | reverse complement strand
TTCTCGGGCGGCCAGCGCCAGCGCATCGCGATCGCGCGTGCACTGATCACGCGGCCCAAGCTGATCGTCGCCGACGAACCGGTCAGCGCACTCGACGTGTCGGTGCAGGCCCAGGTGCTCAACCTGATGCAGGACCTGCAACAGCAGTTCGGCATCAGCTATCTGCTCATCAGCCACGATCTCGCGGTGGTCAACCATCTCTGCGACGAGGTCTGCGTGCTTCACCGCGGGCTGGTGGTCGAGCGTGGCGATCCGCAACACCTGTTCGCCCATGCCGAGCACCCGTATACGCAGGCGCTGCTGGCCGCCGTGCCACGCGCGGAGCCGCCGGCGCGGGCGTTCGCAGCGGTGCCCGGGCTGTCGTCCGTGTAAGCAAATGCTTGTCGCGGTGCCCCGGCGTCGCGCATGATGTCAGTCGTTTTTCTGCCCTACATCCTCTGGAGAGTCTCGATATGTTGAAACGCCGCACCGTACTCACCTCCGCCGCCCTGGCTGCCGTGCCCGCACTGCAGATGGCGCTGCCGGTCACCGTCTTCGCGCAGAGCCGCAAGGACTCGATGGTGCTGGGCATGACGCTCGAGCCGACCGGCCTCGATCCGACGGCGGCCGCGGCTGCATCGATCGGCGAAGTCACGCTCTACAGCATCTACGAGACGCTGACCAAGATCAACGCCGACGGCAGCGTCACGCCGTTGCTGGCCGAAAGCTGGGACATCTCGCCCGACCTGAAGACCTACACCTTCAAGCTGCGCAAGGGCGTCAAGTTCCAGAACGGCGAGCCCTTCAATGCGCAGACCGTGAAATTCAGCTTCGACCGCGCCGGCGGCGAGAAGAGCACCAACAAGGACAAGCGCACCTTCGCCAACATCGGCGTGCAGGTGATCGACGACTACACGGTCGTGATGCTCAACCGGGAAATCGACCCCGATTTCCCGTTCCTGCTGGGCCAGCCCACCGCCATCATCGTCGAGCCCAAGAGCGCCGACACCAATGCCGCCAAGCCGGTCGGCACGGGCCCGTACAAGCTCGACGTGTACAACAAGGGCGCGTCGCTGGTGCTGAGCAAATGGGACGGCTACCGCAACCCCAGCTTCGCGAAGCTCAACAAGATCACCTTCCGCTTCATCTCCGACCCCGCTGCGCAAGCCGCGTCGCTGCTCGCCGGCGACGTCGACGCGTTCCCGCGCGCAGCCACGCGGATCGTGGCCCAGTTCAAGAACAACCCGCAGTTCCAGGTCATCCTGGCCGGCTCGCGCGCCAAGACGATCCTGGCGATCAACAACGCCAAGAAGCCGCTCGACGACGTGCGCGTGCGCCGCGCGATCCTGGCCGCCATCGACCGCAAGGCCATCATCGAAGGCGCGGCAGACGGCTTCGGCACGCCGATCGGCAGCCATTACGTGCCCGGCGCGGCAGGCTATGTCGACACCACCGGCGTGAACCCGTTCGACGTCGAGAAGGCCAAGAAGCTGCTGGCCGAAGCCGGCGTCAAGCTGCCGCTCGAACTCACAATGACGCTGCCGCCGCCGCCGTACGCCCGCCAGGGCGGCGAGATGGTGGTCGCACAACTGGCCAAGATCGGCATCGTGGTGAAGGTCCAGAACGTCGAATGGGCGCAGTGGCTCAGCGGCACCTACGGCAACAAGAACTACGACCTGTCGATCATTTCGCACGTCGAGCCCTTCGACCTCGGCAACTACGCCAAGGCCGACTACTACTGGGGCTACCAGTCGAAAGAGTTCAGCGCGCTGTTCGACAAGATCAAGAACACCGGCAATGCCGTCGAGCGCAACAAGCTGCTGGGCGAGGCACAGAAGATGTTGGCAAACGATGCCGCCAACGGCTTCCTGTTCCAGCCCCAGTTCCCGACCATCGCCAAGAAGAACGTGAAGGGCCTCTGGAAGGAACTGCCGATCTTCGCTAACGACCTGGCCGCGCTGTCCTGGTAAGTGTTCCGGTGCGCGGCGGCGCTGACTGAATGGCGCTGTTCCCGTCACCGCGCGCCTTGCGACCCGCAGAGCGCGCACGGCGCGCATTCGACAGTCGCTAGCGGATGCGGCCGTCGATGTAGGGCTCCGGATCGACCGCCGTACCCTGCCTTCGAATCTCGAAATGGAGCTCGGTGCGCCCGTTGGCGCCCGGCCCCATGTCGGCGATCCGCTGGCCCTGCTGCACCTCGTCCCCTTCCTTGACCAGTGCCGTGCCGATCTGCGCATAGGCGCTGATGAATTCGTCGTCGTGCTTGACGACGATCATCGTCCCGTAGCCCGGCAGCGCGCTGCTGACCAGCACCACGCGGCCGGCCCTCGATGCAGCCACCGGCTCACCGGGGCTGCCTGCAAAGTCGACACCCTTGTTCCTGTCGCCGTCGAAGCGCACCAGCCGGGCCCCCCTGGCCGGCGCGACGAAGAGCTGCGACGACATGCCCGGCGGCTGCTGCGCCAACGGCTGCACGACCACGCCGGACGACGCGGCAGGCGAAGGTTGCAGCGGCGGCGTCTCGACCGGCGTCATCGGGCGCAGCGGCGGCATCGGTGGCAGAGGTGTCGTCGTGCAGGCCGCGAGAACGACGAGAGACAGGGTCAGGACGGCCGTCTGAAGGCAGCGGCGGCTGCGAAACGGGAGAGGCGGAAGAGGCAGGTTCATGGGGCCATAGACTGCCTCGATTTCGCTTCGGCATCCACCCCGCCGTGTCGGACGGAGGGATTTTCTGGCGCAGGCGGCGAACCCGCGATAGGTTTGAAGCGAACGCGGCGCCATGGCAGGATCAGCACATGGACCGCTTCTCTCCCTCTCCCGTCGACAGCCTGGGCAACCCGCTGACGCTCGACGACCCCGCCAGCCTGCCGCTCGTCGACGATTTCGTGATGGGCTTCATCTCCACAGAAGCCCGCGCGGCCAACCTGCTGCCGCTCATCGACCACGACATGAGTCCGATCGTGCAGGCCTACGGTGCGGCCCTGCACATGTTCGCGGAGTCGCGCGACGCAGTGCCCGGCGCCCGGCCCTACCTGCAGCGTGCGCAGGCCGCCGCCGCCCGCGCCACGCCACGCGAGCGCCGCTTCATCGCCGCCATCGCCGCCTGGGCCGACGGCGACATCGCAGGCGCCATCGCGCTTCACCAGGAGCAGGCCCGCGAACATCCGCGCGATCTCGTGTCGCTCAAGCTCGGCCAGTACCACTGCTTCAACACCGGCGACTGCCCCGGCATGCTGCGGCTCGCGCTGGCGGCGTTGCCGGCTGCGGCCGACGTGCCCTACCTGCACGGCATGGCCGCGTTCGGCTACGAGCAATGCCACCTGATGCGCGATGCCGAAGCCAGTGCACGGCGCGCGATCGGCATGTGCCGCAAGGAGCCGTGGGCGCACCATGCGCTGGGCCACGTGATGCTCACCGAAGGCCGCCTGACCGAAGGGCTGGCCTTCATGCAGAGCGTGAGCGACACCTGGGTCGGACTCAACTCCTTCATGGTCACGCACAACTGGTGGCACGTCGCGCTGTTCCAGATCGACCTGGGCCGCGATGTCGAGGCGCTGGCGGTCTACGACCGGCAGATCTGGGGCGTGGTCAAGGATTACACGCAGGACCAGATCGGCGCGGTGTCGCTGCTCGCGCGCTTCGAGCTCGCAGGCATCGATGTCGGCGAGCGCTGGTCGGACCTGGGCAACTACCTGAGCCGCCGCCTCGACGACCATGTGCTGCCCTTCCTCGACCTGCAGTACCTCTACGGGCTCGCGCGTGCGGGCCGCACCGAAGCCGACGTGCTGCTGCGCAACATCACGGACTTCGCGCCACGCGCACCGGCGTCGACGCGGGCCGCCTGGGAGCGCGTCTGCGTGCCCGCGGCACACGGCCTGCGGGCACATGCGCAGGGCGAGATCGCCGCCGCGATCGACGGCCTGGGCATGGCGCTGCCGCGGCTGATCGAGATCGGCGGCAGCCACGCGCAGCGCGATCTCTTCGAGCAGGTGTACCTCGACGCGCTGGTCCGCAGCCGCACCGAAGCCACGCTGACCGGCGCACAGGGCATCCTGCAGCAGCAGCTCAACGGCCAGCCCGAATCGAAGCGGCTGCGCCGCCAGACGGCGGCCGTCTATGCGGCGCTCGGACTGCCGGCCACGCTCACCTCAGGTACGCATTGACGAGCGTGACCCAGTAGCTGGCCGTGCTCGGCAATATCTCGTCGTTGAAGTCGTAGCCTGTGTTGTGGACCATGCAGCCCGGGCCGCTGCCGGGCTTGCCGTCGCCATTGCCGACGATGAAGTAGCTGCCCGGCACCGCGTTCAGCATGAAGGCGAAATCGTCGCTGGCCTGCAGCGGCGCCATGTCGGGGATCAGCGCCTTCTCGCCCATCGATTCGAGCGCGAGCCGGCGCGCGAAGTCCGTCGCAGCCTCGTCGTTGATGCAGGGCGGCACCTTCCATTGGTAGTCGACCATCGCGGTGGCGCCGTGCACGGCCGCCTGCGCGTGGGCCATCGCGGTGATGCGCTCGCGCAGGAAGGCGCGCACCTCGGGCCGCCGTGCGCGCACCGACAGCCGCAGTTCGGCGCTGGTCGGGATCACGTTGGGCGCCTTGCCCGCGTTCATGGCGCCGACGGTGACCACCGCCATGTCGTTCGGGTCGACCTCGCGCGACACCAGCGTTTGCAGCGCGAGGATCAGGTGGGCGCTGACCATGATCGGGTCGACCGTGGTGTGCGGCATCGCGCCATGGCCGCCCTTGCCCACCACCGTGATTACCACCGTGTCCGACGAGCTGTAGATCACGCCCGGCAGAAAGCCGAACTGCCCGGCCGCGAAGCCGGGTTCGTTGTGGTACGCGTAGACCGCATCGCAGGGAAAGCGCTCGAACAGGCCATCCTCGACCATGCGCTTCGCGCCCGCCAGGCCTTCTTCGGCCGGCTGGAAGATCAGGTTCAGCGTGCCGTTGAAGCCGCGCGTCACGGCGAGCAGTTGCGCCGCGGCCAGCAGCGTGGCCGTGTGGCCGTCGTGGCCGCAGGCGTGCATGCGGCCCGGATGCCGGCTCGCGTAGGGCAGCCCGGTCGTCTCGGTCATCGGCAGCGCGTCCATGTCGGCGCGCAGGCCCAGCCGCTTGCCGCCGCTGCCGACTTCGAGCGTGCCGACGACGCCCGTACCGCCCAGTCCGCGATGCACTTCATAACCCCAGCGCGCCAGCCGCTCGGCGACCAGATCGCTGGTGTCGAACTCCTCGTAGCCGAGCTCCGGGTTCGCGTGGATCTGGCGGCGCAGGCCGACCATCTCTTCGGTGCTGGCCGCAATGCCGGGAAGGATGGGAACGGAAATCATCGGGTGGCTTTCTCGTGAAAACAGAGGGTGCGGGAACGAATCCTGCATTCTCCGTGCCAATAATCCGGGCAAAACCCCATCGCGCAGGAATCCCCTCGATGACGCACAACAACACCCTCCTTTTGAACCGCCGCCAGCTGAGCCTCGGCGCACTCGCGCTGGCCGGCGGCCTCGCCACCACGCGCTACGGCCGCGCCGCCACCGGCAAGGGCACGGCCGTGCTCGGCATCGACGCCGACCCGCCGACGCTGAACCTGGGCACCACCACCGACTTCGCGGCCGGCGACGTGGCCGCCAAGATCCTCGAAGGCCTGGTCTGGCTCGATCCGCAATACAACCCGAAGCCGTCGCTGGCCACGGCCTGGACCGTGACGCCCGACGGCAGGACCTACCGCTTCACGCTGCGCAAGGGCGTCAAGTGGCACGACGGCCGCGACTTCACCAGCGCCGACGTGAAGTTCAGCCTGCTCGAAGTCATCGGCAAGCTGCATCCGCGCGCCGCGCCGGTGTTCAAGAACCTGGGCATCGAGGTCGATGCGCCCGACGCCGGCACCGTGGTCGTCAAGCTGCAGAAACCGTACGCGCCCTTCCTGTCGCAGATGACGGTGTTCGACGCGCCCATCCTGCCGCGCCACATCTACGAAGGCAGCAACATCGGCGCGAATCCGGCCAACCAGAAGCCGGTCGGCACCGGCCCGTTCAAGCTGGCCGAATGGAAGCGCGGCGCGAGCATCAAGCTCGTGCGCAACGACCAGTACTGGGACGGCGACAAGCCCTTTCTCGAATCGATCATCTTCCAGGTGATTCCGCAGGCGGCCAACCGCGTGCCCGCGCTGCAGGCCGGCGAGATCGACGAGCTGCTCGACTTCTACACGCCCAAGCCCGAGGTGCCGCGCATCCTGGCCGACAAGAGCCTGGCGCCGCGCCGCGGCGTCAACATCCCGGCGGTGTACTTCATGATGTTCAACACCCAGTCGCCGCTGTTCGCGAAGAAGGACGCGCGCCATGCGCTGGCCTTCGCGATCGACCGGCAGCGGCTGGTGAAGCAGGTGATGAACGGCATCGCCCGGCCCGGTGCGGGCGCGTTCGGCGACGGCTTCAAGTGGTTGTTCAACGAGGAGGTCGGCTACGCGAAGAAATTCCCGCTCGACCCCGCGCGTGCCAAGGCGCTGCTGGCCAAGGCCGGCGTCGCGGGCGGCACGACGACCGTGCGCATGCCATTCGACGTGAGCCGTGCGCAGATGCGCGCGCAGTCGCAGATCATCCAGGACAACCTGCGCCAGATCGGCCTCGAGGTGAAGCTCGAACCGCTGGAACGCTCGGTCTACTACGACCGCGTGTTCGCCAAGAAGGACTTCGACCTGACGCTCGGCTCCTACTTCTCGGCAGGCGATCCGGCCATCGGCTACACGCGCCTCTACAACACCTACACCGGGACCGCGCCCAACACCAACGCAAGCGGCTATGCCAACCCGAAGGTCGACGACCTGCTGAGCCAGGCCGCGACGGCCGCCGACCGCGA
>CAIQMJ010001284.1 GCA_903872875.1 uncultured Variovorax sp. | reverse complement strand
GCGGGCATCGACGACGCGGCCGGGCTCGCGGCCGCCCGATCGCTGGGCGACGCGGCGATCTACCTCGACACCGACATCACCGACGACGCGCAGATCGCGCGCTGCATCGCCCGCACGCGCGCCCGCTTCGGCGGGCTCGACCTGTTGGTGAACAGCGCCTGCGTGTACGACGACGCGGGCGTCGCGTCGACGCGCGCGCAGTGGCTGAACACGCTGAACGTCAATCTGGTGTCGGCCGCGATATTTGCGCAGCAGGCGGCGGATGTAATGCCGCGCGGCGCGGTGGTCATCAACCTGGGCAGCACCGGCGGCAAGTTCGGTGCGGCCGGGCGTGCGACCTATCCGGCGTCGAAGGCCGGCATGCTGCAGCTCACCCGCAACCTGGCCGTGACGCTGGCGCCGCAAGGCATCCGCTGCGTGAGCGTGTCGCCCGCCTGGACCTGGTCGCCCGCGATGGAACGCATGAGCGGCGGGTCGATCGAGAAGGCGGACGCGGTCGGTGCACGCGTGCATCCGCTCGGGCGTGTGGGGCGCGGGGAGGAAGTCGCTGCGGCGGTGGTGTTCGCCTGTTCCGCAGAAGCCTCGTGGATCACCGGCGTGGACCTGCCGGTGGATGGCGGCTTCTCGAGCCTGGGGCCGGACCAGGGGAAGTCGCCGCGGGAGTGGTTTGCGGCGTCCGAATGACGGCGCGCGGACGGCAGGGAACGAAGGAACTGCCGCCGCGCCCGCTAGTCGCGGAGCGCGAGATTCAGCTGGTCCACGGCTTCGGCCCAGTCCGCGTCCTCCAGAAGCTCCTCGCGCAGGAACTGCGCCTGCGCCGCCGTCCACCAGGGTGCGTCGGCGAGCCGCACCGTTTCGGGCAGGGGTCGGTTCTTCGCGATGAAGCCCTGGACATCGGCTTCGGTGCTCGGCAGGCCGAGTTGCTCGAAGAGCGCATGAAAGGTGTGGGGAGTCAGGTCCATGAGGCAGTCCTTGTGGGTTTTGGGGTCATTGGCGCGCCACGGTGACGCAACGGGCACCGCGTGTTGTACCGGTGAAGCGTAGCGCCGGCGCGTCGGCCGGCACGCCACAGCGGATGTCGGCCAGCCAGCCGGCTGCCGACCTCGGGCCTACCGCTTGCCCAGCCCCGTCTGCCGCGGCAGCTCCCCGAATCGCTCCCGGTAGTAGGCCGAGAAGCGCCCCAGGTGCCCGAAGCCGAATTCCATCGCCGCATGGGTGACGAGGCAATCGGGGTCGCGCGCCAGCATCTGGCGCGCGGCTTCCAGGCGGACGTGGCGCAGCCACACCATCGGGCCGACGCCGAAGCGGCGCTTGCAGTACATGTGCAGCGTGCGTGCGCTCACGCCCGCAGCGCGGGCCAGGTCGTCGAGCGACAGCGGCGCGTAGAGCCGGCTGCGCATGTAGCGCTCGGCGGCGGCCAGCGGCGGCTCCAGCTCGTCGGCGGTCGGCAGCATGGCGTTGGCGTTCGGCGCGGCGCTTTCATCGTCGCCCGCAGCCGGCGCGCCGGGCGCCGGGCGTTGCTGCGTCAGCAGGAAGTAGGCGAGGCTCTGCTCCACGTGGTCGAGCCAGGCCGGGTTGCAGGCCGTGGCGGGATCGGCGTCCGTCACGCCGGCGGCGGGCAGCGCCAGTTCCATCAGCGACTGCACCAGCCCGGCCCATTGCGCCGACGCGCCACCTTCGAGCACGGTCGCCGGATGCAGCGGTGCGCTGCTGCTGGCCGACAGCGGCTGCGCGGGCCAGGCGCTGCGCACGGCTGCGTCATGCACCAGCGCGAGCGGCACGCGCAGCAGCAGCTGTTCGCAGTCACGGCTCCAGCGCAGGCGCACGTTGCGGCGCGGCGCGATCACGGCGGCCTGGCCGGCCGCGATGGAAACACAGTGGCCGTCGCTCTCGATCTCGGCGCTGCCGCGCAGCGGCATCTGCACCAGCGCGAAGCCGTCGAAGGGCTTCGGGTTGACCTCGACCTCGGGCCCGTAGCGCAGGATGAACATCTGCAGCCGGCGCGAGCCCGCGCTGTAGAGCGACGAATCGACCGAGCCGGCACCGCAGCGCACGCCGTGTTCCACCAGCGCGTGGCTCAGGTATTCCTTCGACGGCTCGATGTCGTTCGACGAGAAGATCGGCCGGCGGTAGAGCCGCGACAGGTCCATGGTCTGCAGCGCCGGGCTCATTGCAGCGGCTCCGGCAGTCCGGCGGCGGAACCGGCACAGGACGGATCAAGCGGAACGGTGCGTGACATGGGCAATACCTCGTTCGCAGCGCCGGAAGCGCTCGTGGGTGGAGCCGGTTCTCTCGGCCGCGCCGGAGCGCGAACCCGGCCGGCGGGCCGTCGCGTCGTGCAAGAGCTATGCCCGTCCGCTGGCGGCAGGCAGGCCGCACGGCGCCACGGCTATCCGGAAACGGTGGCGAATGCCGTCGCCGATCGCGAATGGCTTGCGTTTTCCGGATAGCTGCGCCCACCCTTTTGCGGTGTGATGCGATGTCTACAACTCCCCCACGCCCGCCAACGCGGGCCGCCACCATGAGCAGAACCATCACCGTACCCGCCCTCGACGGCAGCGGCAGCTTCTCGGCCTACGTCGCGCTGCCGGCCGGCGGCAAGGGCCCCGGCCTCGTCATCGCGCAGGAAATCTTCGGCGTGAACGCCAACATGCGCGCCACCGCCGACCTGTATGCCGAGGAAGGCTATGTCGCCATCGTTCCCGACCTGTTCTGGCGCCAGAAGCCGAACGTCGAACTCGGCTACACGCCGGCCGACTTCGAGCAGGCCATCGGCTACTTCCAGGGCTTCGACCTGGACAAGGGCATCGACGACATCCAGGCCACGCTGAACATGCTGCGCACGCTGCCCGAAGTCGAGACTTCGGTCGGCCAGGGGCTGGTCGGCTTCTGCCTGGGCGGGCGGCTCGCGTATTTCGCGGCCTGCCGCACCGACGTGTCGGTGGCCGTCGGCTACTACGGCATGGGCATCGAGCACGCGCTCGACGAGGTGTCGAAGATCAAGGGCCGGCTGGTGCTGCACTTCGCCGAGCTCGACGGCTACTGCGACGCCGCCGCGCGCGACGCCATCGTGGCCGCGACCAGGGCCAACAAGCGCATCGAGGTCTACACCTACCCTGGCGTCGAGCACGCCTTCGCGCGCATCGGCGGCATGCACTACGACAAGCTCGCGACCATGATGGCGCAGCAGCGCACCATCGCCACGCTCAAGCGCGAGATCGGCCCGGACTTCGACCTGTCGGCGCTGTGGGAGAAGCACTGCGAATACGAGTTCGGCACCCGCAACGTGGACGACACCATGTCGACCATGGTCGCCGAGCCCTACGTCAACCACGTCCCGACCATGACCGGCGGCGTCGGCTACAAGCAGCTGTACCGCTTCTACAAGCACCACTTCGTGCACGGCAACCCGCCCGACATGGCGCTGCGCCCGCTGTCGCGCACCATCGGCGCGAACCAGATCGTGGACGAGTTCGTGATGACCTTCACCCACACGACCGAGATCGACTGGATGCTCCCCGGCGTGCCGCCCACGGGCAAATACGTCGAGATCCCGATGCTGGGCGTGATCCGCTTCCGCGGCGACAAGCTGTGCCACGAACACATCTATTGGGACCAGGCGAGCGCGCTGGTGCAGATCGGGTTGCTGGATCCGACCGGCCTGCCGGTGGCGGGCGTGGAGACGGCGAAAAAGCTGGTGGATGAGACGGTACCTTCGAACGGGTTGATGGCGCGGTGGGCGAGTAGCGAAGGGTTGTAAAGCCCGCACATCGGGCGCCGGGCGGTGCGATGGGCCGTGCCGGCGCTCAAGAACGGCGCCAGCAGCCATGCGCCGGATGGCCCTGACCTGACGGGCCATAGATTCCTTTCATATATGCACCGAGGCAACTCCCCGGTTGCCTCCCCCGCGCTCCCCCCGTATATTCCCAGCGCCCTCGCCGACGCCTTGGCACCGTGCTTGCTTGGTACAAACCCCCACGCCAGCCAAGTATTTCCGCTCGGTAAAGCTGCCCTTCGTGACGCCGTCGACATCGAACTCGTTCAGACTTCGCGGTTCCATCCTTGTTCAACACGTCCCAGCCGTCCGAGCCGGATCACGCCTTCGTCCCTAGAGAACCTATGCCGCCCTCTGCCCGCCATGCGTCTTTCGTCGATCGTTTCCGGGGCCTTCGCATCGGCTGGGCGCTGAGCCTCGCCCTCGCCGGCCTGCTGGCGGCTGGCTGTTCCAAGACCGAAGCACCCAAGGCCGCCGCGCCGGCCCAGCCGCGTGAAGTCGGCGTCGTCACCCTCAAGCCCGAGCGCATGGCGTTCCAGACCGAGCTGTCGGGCCGCACCGTGGCGCCCGTCATCGCCGAAATCCGGCCGCAGGTCGGCGGCATCGTGCAGAAGCGGCTGTTCACCGAAGGCTCGCTGGTCAAGGCCGGCCAGGTGCTGTACCAGCTCGACCCGGCGACCTTCGAGGCCGCCCACGCCAGTGCGCAGGCCAGCGTGCGCAAGGCGCAGACCACGGTCGCGACCACGCGCAACACCGCCAGGCGGAACGCCGAACTGGTCAAGATCGACGCGATCAGCCAACAGGTCAATGACGACTCGCAGGCGCTCGCAGCGCAGGCCGAGGCCGATCTTGCGGTCGCGCAGGCCAGTGCCCAGACCGCCCGCATCAACCTGGGCTACACGCGCATCGTGTCGCCGATCTCTGGCTGGGTGGCACTTTCCACCGTCACGCCGGGCGCGCTGGTCACGGCCAACCAGGCGACCGCGCTGACCACCGTGCAGCAGCTCGACCCGGTGCACGTGCACGTCACGCAATCCAGCGCCGAGCTGCTGCGCCTGAAGCGCGAGCTGGCCGCCGGCCGCATGCAGCGCGGCGATTCGGACGAGGCGCCGATCAAGCTGCTGCTGGAAGACAGCAGCACCTACCCGCACGCCGGCAAGCTGACCTTCAGCGGCGTGACGGTCGATGCCGGCACCGGCAGCGTCACGCTGCGCGCGGTGGTGCCCAACCCCGAACGCCTGCTGATGCCCGGCATGTACGTGCGCGCGGTGCTGCAGGAAGGCATCGACGAGGCGGCGCTGCTGGTGCCGCAGCAGTCGGTCACGCGCGCGCCGGACGGCAGCGCGTCGACGCTGGTCGTCACGGCCGAGAACAAGGTGGTGAAGCGGCAGATCACGGTCGGCCGCGCCATCGGCAACCGCTGGCAGGTGCTCAAGGGCCTGGCCGCCGGCGAGCGCGTGGTGTTCGACGGCGTGCAGCGCGTGCGCGTGGGCGACACGGTCAAGCCGGTCGACGTGCCGGCCGCGGACACGGGCGTGACACCGACCGGTGCCTCGCCGGTGCCGGTGGCCAGCGCAACGCCGAACGCCGTGCCGGCGACGGCCGTCCGCTAGGAGCCCCGCATGGCGCAGTTCTTCATCGACCGGCCCATCTTCGCGTGGGTCCTGTCCATCATCGTCATGCTCGCGGGCCTGATGTCGATCCGCACGCTGCCGCTGGAGCAGTACCCGGACATCGCACCGCCGCGCGTGTCGATCAATGCGACCTACACCGGCGCCTCGGCCAAGACGGTCGAGGACTCGGTCACGCAGGTGATCGAGCAGCAGCTCAAGGGCCTGGACAACCTGCTCTACATGACGGGTACCAGCAACTCGTCGGGCATCTCGCGCATCCAGCTGACCTTCAACGCCGGCACCAACAACGACGTCGCGCAGATGCAGGTGCAGAACAAGCTGCAGCAGGCGATGTCGCGGCTGCCGCAGGCGGTGCAGAGCCGCGGCGTGACGGTGACCAAGGGCGGCAACGACTTCCTGCTGATCGTGTCGATGTACTCGGCCGACAACAGCGCGGACGCGGTCGACGTGGGCGACTACATCACCAGCAACCTGGTCGACGTGATCAGCCGGATCGACGGCGTGGGCGAAGTGCAGACGCTGGGCACCGGCTACGCGATGCGCATCTGGCTCGACCCCGACAAGCTGCGCAAGTACGCACTGATGCCGTCCGACGTGAACAGCGCGCTGACCGCGCAGAACGCGCAGGTGTCGGCCGGCCAGCTGGGCGCGCTGCCGGCGACGTCGTCGCAGCAGCTCAATGCGACCATCACGGCGCGCAGCAAGCTGCAGACCGTGGAGCAGTTCGAGGCGGTGGTGCTGCGCGCCACGGCCGACGGCGCCGTCGTGCGGCTGCGCGACGTGGCGCGCGTGGAACTCGGCGCCGAGAGCCTGACGGTGCGCTCGCAGCTCAACGGCAAGCCGGGCGCCGGCATGGGCATCGTGCTGGCCGACGGCGCCAACGCGGTGGCGGTGGCCGAGGCGGTGAACGCCAAGGTGGCCGAGCTCAAGCCCTTCTTCCCGAACCAGATCGAGACCTTCGTCAGCTACGACACCACGCCCTTCGTGAGCGCGTCGATCGAGGAGGTGATCAAGGCGCTGGTCGAGGCCATGATCCTGGTGGTCGTGGTGATGTACATCTTCCTGCAGAACTTCCGCGCCACGCTGATCCCCGCGATCGCGGTGCCGGTGGTACTGCTGGGCACCTTCGGCGTGCTGTCGGTCACGGGTTTCTCGATCAACACGCTGACCATGTTCGGCATGGTGCTGGCCATCGGCCTGCTGGTGGACGACGCCATCGTGGTGGTCGAGAACGTCGAGCGCGTGATGAGCGAGGAAGGGCTGTCGCCCAAGGAGGCGACCAAGAAGTCGATGGCCGAAATCACGCCCGCGCTGGTCGGCATCGCGATGGTGCTGTCGGCGGTGTTCATCCCGATGGCCTTCTTCGGCGGCTCGACCGGCGTGATCTACCGCCAGTTCTCCATCACGATCGTCTCGGCGATGGTGCTGTCGGTGCTGGTCGCGCTGACGCTCACGCCGGCGCTGTGCGCGACGCTGCTCAAGCCGGTGGCCAAGGGCGCGCATTCGCCGCACGGCGCGCCGCGCAAGGGGCCGCTCGGCTATGTCGACCGCTTCTTCGCCGGCTTCAACCGCGGCTTCGACAAGGGCGCCGACCGCTACCAGGGCGCGGTGGCCGGCATCGTGAAGCGCGGCAAGCGCACGCTGCTCGTCTATGTGCTGCTCTGCGTGGCGATGGCCGTGATGTTCCTGCGGCTGCCGACCTCCTTCCTGCCGGATGAAGACCAGGGCTTCGTGTCGGTGCAGGTCACGCTGCCGCCGGGCGCGTCCAACGCGCGGCTGCAGCCGGTGGTGACGCAGGTGCAGGACTACTTCATGAAGCAGCCCGAGGTGGAGAGCATCAACTCGATCACCGGCCAGAACGGCGACCAGAGTTCGGCGCGCGCCTTCGTGAAGCTGAAGGACTGGGACGAGCGCAAGGGCGCCGACCAGTCGGCCGCGGCCATCGCACGCCGCGCCACGCGCGAGCTGTCGCGCATCCGCGATGCGCGCATCTTCGTGGTGCTGCCGCCCGCGGTGCGCGGCCTGGGTTCCAACGCCGGCTTCAACTTCTACCTGAAGGACCTGAACGGGCTCGGCCACGACGCGCTGGTGAAGGCGCGCGACCAGGCGCTGCGGCTGATGGGCGAGCACAAGGAAGTGTCGAACGTGCGCAGCAACAACCTGGAGGACACGCCGGAGTTCGTGGTGAACATCGACGACGCGCGCGCCGGCGCGCTGAGCCTCACGACCACCGCCATCGACAGCACGCTGTCGAGCGCGATGGGCGGCACCTACGTCAACGACTTCCTGAACAGCGGCCGTGTGAAGCGCGTGTACATCCAGGGCGACACCGCCTTCCGCATGCTGCCGAGCGACATCGACCGCTGGAGCGTGCGCAACACGCTGGGCCAGATGGTGCCCTTCGCGGCCTTCTCCAGCAGCCGCTGGGGCTACGGCTCGCCGCAGCTCATCCGCTACAACGGCAGCCCGGCCTACGAGTTCGTCGGCGACGCCGCACCGGGCGTCAGCTCGGGTGCGGCGATGGCGGCGGTGGAAGACGTGATGCACCAGATGCCGCCCGGCATCGGCTACGAATGGACCGGCGCGTCCTACCAGGAACGGCTGTCGGGCGCGCAGGCACCGATGCTCTACGCGATCTCGATCCTGTTCGTGTTCCTCTGCCTGGCCGCGCTGTACGAGAGCTGGTCGGTGCCCTTCTCGGTCATCCTGGTGGTGCCGCTGGGCGTGGTCGGCGCGCTGCTCTTCACCGGGCTGCGCGGGCTGAACAACGACGTGTACTTCCAGGTCGGCCTGCTGACCACCGTGGGGCTGTCGTCGAAGAACGCGATCCTGATCGTCGAGTTCGCCAAGCAGTTGCAGGAGCAGGGCAAGAGCGTGCTCGAGGCCACGCTGATGGCGGTGCGGCTGCGGCTGCGGCCGATCCTGATGACCTCGCTGGCCTTCGGCTTCGGCGTGCTGCCGCTGGCCATCGGCACCGGTGCCGGCGCGGGTGGCCGCCAGGCGATCGGCACCGCGGTGCTCGGCGGCATGGTGGTCGGCACGGCGCTGGGCATCTTCTTCGTGCCGCTGTTCTTCGCGATGATCCGCTCGATGCTTGCGCGCAAGCCGAAGGCGGACGACCAGCCCGCGGCGCCGCATGCGCCCATCGGCGGCACGGCAGAACAGGGAGCGCATTGATGCGACACGCTCTTTCCAGACCCGCGTCCATGAACCGCAAGCTCCACTCGACGCGCCCGACCTACCTGATGCGCATGCTGATGGCCACTGCCGTGCCGGCGGCCGTGCTGTCCGGCTGCATGAATCTCGCGCCCTCGTACACCCAGCCCGCCGCACCCGTGCCCACAGCCTGGCAAAGCGCCAGCGCGGTGCCTGCGGGCGCCACTGCCGCGGCGCCGATGAACACCGGCTGGCGCGACTTCCTGGTCGACGAGCGGCTGCGCGGCATCGTCGAGCTGGCACTCGCCAACAACCGCGACCTGCGCGTGGCGGCGCTCAACATCGAGCGCGCCAATGCGCAGTACGGCGTGGTGAGCGCGGCAACGCTGCCGTCCATCGCAGGCAATGCGGGCGCCACCCGCACCCGCACGCCGGGCAGCGTGTCGACCAGCGGGCAATCCCGCATCGCGTCGCAATTCAGCGCCAACCTGGCGATGACGAGCTACGAGCTCGACTTCTTCGGCCGCGTGCGCAACCTGGGCGAATCGGCGCTGCAGAGCTACTTCCAGGTCGAGGAGACGCGGCGCAGCACGCAGATCAGCCTGGTCGCGTCGGTCGCGACCGCCTGGCTGCAGCTGGCGGCAGACCAGCAGCGCCTACAGCTCGCGCGCAACACGCTGGCCAGCCAGCAGAAGTCCTACGACCTGATCGAGCGCAGCCATGCGCTGGGTGCGCAGTCGGGCCTGTCGCTGTCGCAGGCGCAGACCACGGTCGAGAGCGCGCGGGCCGATGCCGCCAACTACGACGCGCTGGTCGAGCAGGACCGCAATGCGCTCGCGCTGCTGGTCGGCACGACGCCGCCCGCGGCGCTGCTGCCACCGATGGACGTGCCGGTCGTCGCTTCCGCACCGGTCACGCAGCTTCTGGCGCCGCCGGCCGAGCTGCCGTCGAGCGTGCTGCAGCAACGCCCCGACGTGCTCGCGGCCGAACACGCGCTGCAGGCCAGCAATGCCGACATCGGCGCGGCGCGCGCGGCCTTCTATCCGCGCATCACGCTGACCGGCTCTGCCGGCTCGGCGAGCAGCAGCCTGTCGGGGCTGTTCGACAGCGGCAGCTCGGCCTGGACCTTCGCGCCGTCGATCACGCTGCCGATCTTCAACAACGGCGCCAACAGCGCGAGCCTGCGCGTGGCCGAAGCGCAGCGCGAGATCCAGCTCGCGAATTACGAGAAGACACTGCAGACCGCCTTCCGCGAGGTGGCCGATGCGCTGGCCGCGCGCCGTACGCTGGGCGAGCGGCTGTCGGCGCAGCAGGCGCTGCTGGCGGCCACGTCGCGCAGCTTCGAGCTGTCGCAGGCGCTGTTCCGCGCCGGCAGCGGCACCTACCTGAGCGTGCTCGACGCGCAGCGCACGCAGTACGCGGCGCAGCAGACGCTGATCACGCTGCAGTTGACCGAGCAGGCGAACCGGCTGACGCTCTACAAGGTGCTGGGCGGCGGCTGGACCGAGCGCACGGTGGAAGCCGCGGCGAACGCGCCGGCCACGCCGCGGGCCGGCGGCGGCTGAGGCACGGCGGCACTTCGGACACAACGGCGGACGGCGCATGCCGTGCCGTGCGGTTGCATCCGCTTTGCGCCGCCTTTGCGCCGCGTTTACCCGCAAGCGACGCCGACGCCACGGAACCGCGCCAGACTGCGCAGGCTCCGACCCTTCGGCCGCGCGCCGAAGCGGCCGTTGCCTCCGCACCGCATGCACATCCTTCTTCCGATCCTGGCCATGCTGGCGCTCGTCGCCGGCTCCGGCCTGCTGGCGCGCGCACTGCCGCGCATTCCGCTGCCGCTGCTGCAGATCGCCATCGGCGCGCTGGCCGGATGGCCGCCCGGCGGCCTGCACGTCACCTTCCATCCGCAGATCTTCATGCTGCTGTTCATCCCGCCGATGCTGTTCGCGGACGGCTGGCAGATGCCGCAGCGCGAGTTCGGCGCTTACAAGTGGCCGATCCTGCTGTCGTCGACGCTGCTGGTGCTGTTCACCGTCGGCGCGCTCGGCTGGCTGATCCACGGGCTGCTGCCCGGCCTGCCGACCGCCGAGGCCTTCCTGCTGGCCGCCGTGCTGTCGCCAACCGATGCGGTGGCGGTGTCGGCCATCCTGCAGCGGCATCCGGTGCCGACCAAGCTGCGCCACCTGATCGAGGGCGAGGCGCTGATGAACGACGCCGCTGCACTGGTGGCGGTCAAGTTCGCGGTCGCCGCCGTGCTCACGCAGAGCTTCTCGCTGCCGCAAGCGCTGGCCGACTTCGTCTGGGTCGCCTGCGGCGGCGTGGCGGTCGGCATCGGCTTCGCCTGGTGCTTCAAGCTGCTGCACGACCGGCTGCTGTTCTGGCGCGAGGAGCGCGCCGCCGCGCCGACCGTCCTGCTCCTGCTGCTGGTGCCCTTCGCGCCCTACCTGATCGCCGAGCACCTCGGCTTGTCCGGCGTGCTGGCCGCGGTCACCGCCGGCATGACGACCAGCGCGTTCGACGCGCGCAGCAGCCGCTTCAACGCCTTCCACCTGCAGACGCAGAACGTGTGGAACGTGATCCTGTACGTCTTCAACGGGCTGATCTTCACGCTGGTCGGCCTGCAGGTGCCGCAACTGGTGCAGCACCTGCCACTGCCGCATCCCGACCTGCCGACGGCTGCGCACATGGGCTTCGCGCTGCTCAGCACCGCGCTGCTGATCGCGCTGGGCGTGCTGGCGGTGCGCTTCGTCGGGCTGGCCGGCGGCGGCTGGCTGGCGCGCGGTTTCGGCAAGCGCCGTGCGGTCGGCGGGCGCGCCGAACTTCCGCTGCTGGCCTGGTCGGGCATCGCGACGCTGGGCGGCACGCGCGGCGGCATCACGCTGGCCGCGGTGCTCGGCGTCCCCTTGCTGATGCCGGACGGCAGCGCCTTTCCGGCGCGCGAACTGCTGGTGTTCCAGGCCACGATGGTGATCGTGCTGTCGCTGCTGATCGCCAGCTTCGGCCTGCCCTGGCTGCTGCGCCGGCTGGCGCTGCGCACCGGCAATCCGCAAGCGCGCGAGGCGGCCTGGGCACGCGACCGGGCGGCACGCGCCGCATTGCGCACGCTGGAATCACCCGATACCGCACCCGGTGACGCCACGCCGCCCGACCCGATGCGCGCGCTGGTGCGCGCCCGCATCGACCACAGCTATCGGCACCGGCTGCGACCCCATCAGGCCGGCCAGCCCGGCGAGTCGGCCGCGCAGGTGCAGCAGGCGCTGGCGCTCGAACGCCAGCTGCGGCTCGACGCGCTCCAGGCCGAACGCGACGAGCTGCATCGGCTGCGCCTCGCGCACCGCATCAACGACGAGACGCTGCGCGCGCTGATCCACGAGATCGACCTCGTGGAGATGGTGATCCGCAGCCGGCCCGCGGGCTGAACGGTCGGCGGCGCACTACGTGCGCTGCGGTGCCGCGTGCTGGTAGCCGACGCGCCGCGTGGGCGTGAGCGCGCCGAACTCGGGCCAGGCCAGCAGCACGCCCTGGCGTTCCAGCAGGCGCTGGAAGTCGGTCAGCAGCGTGGCGTCGGCCCGCACCGCACGCGGCGGCTGCTTGCGCTCCAGCGCGAAGGCGGCCAGCGTGCCGGCCGCTTCGCCGATGCTCCACTCGGTCGCGTGCTCCCGGTACGCACCGTTGGTGATGCGCGTGGTGCCGAGGTTCTTGCAGGCCGGCAGCAGGTTGTCGACACGCACCGGCAGCAGCGCACCGAGCGGTATCTGGAACGGGAACGAGTCGATGTCGACCGTGTTGCGCCCGCGCGTGCTCGGATGCAGGTCGATGCGGTAGGCGCCGATGCCCACGCTGTCGTGGAAGCGCTCCGCGCCCGCCTGGCCGGGGCGCGCCCTCACGCCGATGTGCTGCTCCAGCACGCTGAACTCGGCCTGGATGCGCCGGCCTTCGCGGTAGTAGGCCTGCTTGGCCAGCCCGTCGGCGGTGCCGAGCACGTCGCCGCGCAGGCGCAGGCCGCGGTAGCCATAGCCGCCGTCGTGGCGCGGCGCGTCGGTCTGCATCCAGTAGAAGAACGACAGGCTGAACTGCCGGGCCTCTTCCAGCGCCTCGTCCTGCGCCTCGGGCGACACGCCGATCACCGGCTTTTCCCAGTAGTCCATCTGCGGCCAGTTGGCCAGCGTGATGTCGCTCGCATAGGCGCCGGGCGTGAAGTTCCTGCGCCACGCGATGCGCCGCGCATGCCACAGGTCGTAGAGCGACTCGGCATCGGTCGGCCCGACGAACAGCGGCCGTTCGCGCGGCTGGTGCGTGACGAAGTCGCTCAGCGTCCAGCTGAACTGCGGGCCGGGCCAGCAGTCGAGCTGCAGCGTCTTGAGCCGGTCGTAGGCGGCCGGCCTCGCGATGGTGTGGTCCTCGTCGGGCAGGTAGTCGCAGGCCAGGCACCAGGTGATGGCCTGCTGGTCGAACGGGTCGGCTTCGGCCAGCGCATGCAGCTCCTGCGTCTGCGATTGCGCCTCGGCACCGAACACGTGCTCGACCTGCGCGAGCGGCAGCATGTCGCCGGTCTCGGTCGCGTCGATGAACATCGGCGCGTGCAGCACGCGCGTGCGGTCGGCGTCGAGGTCGTACACGCGCACGGCGCGGACCCGGTCGCCGTCGGTCTGCACGTCGCGCAGCCGATGCCGGCGCAGCACGGTGACACGGCCGGCCGCGATGTGCGGCGCGAGCAGTTCGTCGATGGCCTTCACCGCGACCCAGGGTTCGTGGCACAGCGTGCTGACGTTGCCCTGGCCGGGGTTGAGCCGCAGGCTCAGGCGCGCGGCATCGGTCAGCGGCAGGTGGCGGCGGTAGTGTTCGCGGATCGCGTGCCGCAGCATCGCGTAGCTCTGCGATCCGCTCACGCTCTCGATCCACGGATGCTCGTCGGGCGGCACGCCCTGCGCCGTGAGCTGGCCGCCGAGCCAGTCGAGTTCTTCCGCCAGCACGACACGCGCACCGAGCCGCGCCGCGGCCAGCGTGGCGGCAATGCCGCCCAGGCCGCCGCCGATCACGACGAGATCGGCTTCGAGTTCGGCGGCGAGGAGTCCTGGGTGTGCGGTCACGGAATCGCTTTCTCTTTCGGTGCTGGATCGGGAAATCGACGGGGCTCAGTCCGCCTTCAGGCCGAGCCGGCGGATCGCGTCGCCGTAGCGCGCGGTCTCGCTGGCGATCAGCTTGCCGAAGTCGGCCGGGCTGCCGGTGGCGGGCTCGACGCCGAGGCTTTCCAGGCGCTCCTTCACGTCGGGCTGGGCCAGGATGGCGTTCACGTCCTTGTTGAGCCGCGCAACGATGGCGGGCGGCGTGCCGGCCGGCGCGAGGATGCCGAACCAGCCGGTGACCTCGAAGCCGGGCAGCGCGAGTTCGGCCACGGTCGGCACCTCGGGCAGCACCGACGAGCGGTTCCTGGTGGTCACGGCCAGCGCGCGCAGCTTGCCGCTGCGGATGTGCGGCAGTGCGCTCGACGGGATGTCGAAGCCCAGGTCGACCTCGTTCGACAGCAGCGCGGTCAGTGCCGGGCCGGAGCCCTTGTACGGGATCATCTGCATGTCGATCTTCGCTTCGCTCTTCAGGAACTCGGCCGCCAGGCTGGTGGTGGTGGCGCCGCCGCCGCCGGCCGCATAGTTGAGCTTGCCGGGTGCCTTGCGCGCCGTGGCCAGCACGTCGTCGAAGCGGCGCAGCGGCGAATCGGCCGGCGCGACCAGCACCACCGGCGAGGCGCCGACCTTGGCGACCGGCGCGAAGCTCTTCACCGTGTCGTAGCCGAGCTTGGAATACAGCGCGGTGCTGCCCGGAAAGCCGCTGGTGACGAACAGCAGCGTGTAGCCGTCGGCCGGCGCAGCCGCCACGAAGGACGTGGCGATGGTCGCCCCCGCACCGGGCCGGTTGTCGACGATCACCGGCTGCGCCAGCGTGAGCGCCAGCTTCTGCGACACCAGGCGCGCCAGGATGTCGCCCGAGCCGCCGGGCGCGACGCCGACCACCATGGTCACCGGCTTGGCGGGATAGGCCTGCGCCGATACGGTCGCGGCGAAAGCCAGCGCGGCAGCGGCGGTCGCAAGGCTGCGGATCAGGGGGCGAACGATGTTCTTCATGGAATGTCTCCGTCGAAAAAGGAAAGGGAACGCGGTGTCAGGCAGCGCCAGCGGTGGCGACTGCCCGGTCGCGCAGGTCGGCCGCCGCGAGCGCAGCCAGGGCCGGCAGGCCGAAGAAATCGAGGTAGGCCGGCATCTGGTGGTCCAGCATCGGCCGGCCCGGATGGGTGGGATGGCCGCGCTCGGCGGCGAGGCGCAGCAGCGGCGTGACGGCCGGCTGCATGATCACGTCGACCACCAGCGTGCCGGCGGCCAGCGTGGCCGGATCGATCGGCAGCGCGTCGCCCGGCTTCATGCCGAGCGGCGTCGCATTGACCACGATGTCGCAGGCCGCGCCGTCGGGCGCGCGCATCGGCACGAAGCTGCAGTTCGGAAAGCGCGGCTGCAGCCGTGCGGCCAGCGCCGTGGCCAAGTCCAGGTTGGGGTCGAACAGGCCGATCCATGCGGTGCCCGCGAGCGCCAGCGCCGCGGCCACGGCCGAACCGGCACCGCCCGCGCCGAGCATCAGCACGCGGCGCCCGGCCGGTTCGTGGCCGCCAGCGCGCAGGCCGGCCAGGAAGCCGGTGCCGTCGAACAGGTCGCCCGCGATGCGGCCGCTGGCGGTGCGGCGTATCGCGTTGACCGCGCCGACGACCTGCGCGGTCGCGCCGGGTTCGTCGAGCAGCGCGTACTACGTATTCTTGTACGGCACGGTGACCAGCTGGCCGCCGATGCTCCGCGAGGCCAGCAGCGCGCGGCAGGTGGCCACGACGGTATCGGGCGGCAGTTCGAGCGGCACCACCCGTGCGTCGACACCGGCGCGTTCGAACAGCGCATTGAAGGCAAGCGGTGCCTTCACCTGCGTGATCGGGCTGCCGACGACCGGGAACAGCAGCGTGCTGCCGGAGATCGCGGTCGAGGTTGCGGTCGCGGCCAGCGCGAGAGAGGAAGTCATGGGTCCGGATGCTAGGGACCGCGGCCCATTCGATCCAATACCAATGCCTGCGATTCCAATAACATGGTGCTATTTCATAGGGTTATCCCCGACGCTCTTGTACTAGACCACGCCATGAACCTGCGCCAGATCGAAGTCTTCCGTGCCGTGATGACCACCGGCTCGACCACCCACGCCGCGCGGCTGCTGCACGTGTCGCAGCCAGGGGTCAGCCGGCTGATCCGCCACTTCGAACTGCAGCTCGGCGTCGCGCTGTTCGAGCGCCGCAACAGCCGGCTGGTCGCGACGCCCGAGGCGCACACGCTGTTCGCCGAAGTCGAGAAGGTCTACCGCGGCGTGTCGCACGTGCAGGACGTGGCGTCGCGGCTGCGCTTCGGCGACCACGCGACGCTGCGCGTGCTCTCCAGCGCCAACACCGCGCTGCAGCTGGTGCCGCGCGCGACGGCGCGGCTGCTGTCGCGCTTCGCGCAATCGAAGGTCTTCTTCGAAGCATTGCCGACGCGCGAAATCGTCAAGCTGCTGGTCTCGGAAGACGCCGACGTCGCCATTTCGAGCGCACCGCTCGACCATCCGGCGCTGGAGGTGCGCGAGATCGGCCGCTGGACGTTGCTGTGCGCCCTGCCGCGCAACCATCCGCTGCTGACGACACAACCCTTCGACCTGGTCGCGGCGCTGCGCGAACGCCTGATCGTCTACAGCCCCGAGGCGCCGCAGAGCCGGCCGATCGACCGCTGGCTGGAAGAGCACGGCATCGCACCGCAGATCGGCGTGGAGGTGCGCTCCGGCTATGCCGCCTGCGCGATGGCCTCGACCGGCGCGGGCGTAGCCTTCGTCGACGACCTGTCGGCGCGCGCGCACCGGCCGGAGAACCTGGCCTTCGTCGAGGT